>DATFLA010000249.1:0-5342 GCA_035268305.1 Bacteroidales bacterium
CCAAAATCATAATGAACATAACCTGGCATTACGGTATCGAGGTCTATAACACAAAGAGCCTTGTCATTCTCATCAAGAAGAATATTGTTGAATTTTGTATCGTTATGTGTTATTCGCAGGGGTATCCTGCCCTGATCACCCAACCTTAGGATTATTTTCATATCTTCTGCCCTGGAAAGGAATTGTTCTATTTCTTCCCTTACGCTTTCAACTCTTCCTGCGGGATCTTCTGTAATCTTATTATTAAATGTCTCAAGTCGTTTTTCAATATTATGAAACCATGGTATTGTTTCATGTAACGGTCCTCCCGGCATATCCGACAGCATAGCCTGGAAACGACCGATTGCCTTACCGCCCTCGAATGCTTTATCGTTGCTGTCGACAACATTATAGGAATGATGGGCGGAGATGAAAATATACATTCTCCAGTAATGCCCCTCATTATCAACTATCCAGCTCTTCCCGTCCTTTGCTGAAATGAGCCTGAGGCATTCCCGTTTGATATCCGAGCCCGGAATGGTGAGTAACTTGTTTCTCAGATGGACAGTTACTCGTTCTATATTGTTTTGGAGTTCAGGAATATTCCTGAAGATTTTGTTATTTAATTTTTGTATGATATAATCATCACAATACTTTTCATCTGTTATAATCCTGAAAGTATCGTGGATATGACCGCTGCCGAAAGGTTCCCCCGACAGGAAGGACCCTTCGGCAGTAAAAGAATCATAAATGTCTTTCAGTTCAACTCCCATGCTTTTTTCCCACTTTATGACCTATAAAGGCATAATACATTATTACGAGGTAAGCAGGGACACAAATCCAGTATGCATGCTGGAAGGTGAAAATATCTGCGAGCTTACCATAAGCCAGGGGTATCAGTGCGCCTCCTGCGATAGCCATTATCATAAGTGCTGAACCAGTCTTTGTGAATTTACCTAGACCATCCAGGGCCAGTGGCCACATGGCTGGCCATACAAGTGAATTGGCAAGGCCCATAAGAGCCACAAACAGGACAGTTATAGGGAGTACCAGTTCAAGAGGTTTGAAAGTCACAAGGTCGACAAATGGAATTGTCACTGCTACCGAAGCCGGTGTGAAAATAACACCGATAGCAAAGATAACACCGAGAATCGTGCATATCTTAAGGGCATTACCCTGTTTTATGTACTTTGGAATAAGAACAATACCTGCCAGGTAACCTATGATCATACTGAGCATAGTAAGTGATGCATAATACTTGGCCGAATCCATTTTTATATCAAGCGAGAGCCCGTAACGAATTATCGAGTCGCCGGCTATTACTTCAACCCCTACATAGAAGAACAGGGCTATCACTCCCAGAACGAGATGCGGAAACTGCCATATGCTTGTCTTCTTTACTTCAGTACTGTCAGTCACCGGTTCTTCTTCATCGGTATCTATCTCGGGCAGATGAACAAATTTCAGCATAAGACCCAGCAGGACAAGCACTACAGCCATTATTATATAGGGCATTATTACTCTTCGTGCAAGCTCATCAAGTATTACTGCTTTTGAAGCTGCGTCAACTACCTGGGCTAGTTTCTGTTCAAGAACATTCGAGTCTTTCAGGATGATGCTTGCAAGGATTATAGGAGCTATTGCACCTGCAAATTTGTTTGCAATTCCCATAATGCTGATTCTCTTTGCTGCACTCTCGCGGGGTCCTATAATTGTAATGTAAGGGTTTGATGCTGTTTGTAAAAGGGTAAGGCCGGTACCCATAACAAACAAACCGGTGAGGAATAACCCGTAAGTGCGGCTGAGGGCAGCAGGTATAAAAAGAAGACATCCTACTGCCATTATCCACAGGCCTACTGACATACCATTTTTGAATCCTGTCTTTTTAAGTATCGGGGTCATTGGTAATGCCATCACAAAATATGCGATATAGAAGGCTGCTGTAACGAAGTATGCCTGGAAATTGTTTAGTTCACAAGCTGTTTGCAGAAAAGGAATCAGTATGCTGTTAAGCCAGGTTACAAAACCAAATATGAAGAAGAATAGTCCTATTATCAATATGGAAAAGACATAGTCTTTCCTGCTGATAGAGCCTGTTGAGCTGGTGTTTGTCATGTCCTTTTGTTTTAGTGTAGTTAGTTTTATCGAAACAGTCAAATCTAATCTTTTTAAATGATTGCAGCAAGAAAAAATAAAATTTGTTTTTTTAGTTCCAAAGCTATAGAACTAACAAGTATTTATTTTACATTTGTTAGATAATAACAAAACAGGGTTTTATCTTATGGCTGATCAGGACAACAGGACCAGGGAAACGATAGAAGAAACAGGCAAGATACTGGAGAACTTCGGATTCACCCCGATGCAGGGCAGGATAATAGCCTGTTTTATTGTAAGCGACCCTCCTGAAAAGACCTTTGATGAACTTGTGATATATTTCAATGCAAGTAAGAGCTCGGTAAGCAATTCACTCAATTATTTGCTGCAGAATAAAATAATTGACTACAAGACAATAGCTTCCGACCGTAAACGCTATTTCTACCTTACTGATTCCTTTTTTGTTGTTTACTTCTCAAAAGTCCTGGCAAATGTAGGAGAACTGAAGGAATATGCCTACAGGATAGTATCTATGCGTAATCCTGAGTTCCCGGCAGCAAGTGAGAACATACTTAAGTGGATAGAAAATGCAAATAGTTTCCAGGAGTCGATAAGGTCGGTACTCGATTCAATAAACAGTGAGAAAAGCTGAAAAGAGAACTTTTCAGAATTTATCAGATATTTCCCTTGATTTCATTCCCAGGTAACCGCCGTGATGTCTTTTGGCATAATCCTTTGCTGTAAATTTTATTTTTTCCATCATCAGAACAACAAGGGCATCACCTATAACTGTCATCACGGTAGTTGAAGTAGTGGGAGTGAGTCCCAGGGGACAAACTTCAGCAGGATCGCCTGTTAGTATAAATGTTTCAGCCTTTGTGGCAAGAGGACTCTCGCCGTTACTCGTGATAACAATAACCGGCACATGGGGAAAAAGATTATCTTTCAGACCTATAAGTTCTATAATTTCCCGTGTCTTGCCGGAATTTGAGATAGCCAGCAAAACATCATTTTCCTGCACTATTCCTAGATCACCATGCTGGGCTTCACTGGGATGAAGGAATACCGATGGTGTACCGGTGGAACTGAATGTTGTTGCAATATCGTGCGCAATCTGGCCTGCTTTTCCCATGCCGCTAGTTACAAGCTTGCCCTTCTTAAGGTGGACATGGTTATATATAAGATTTACAGCTTCTTCGTAAGCCGGTGTCACCGGAATATTTCTGATTGCATTTGCTTCGTTTTCAAATATTTCCCTGACTCTCTCTTCCATAAAGTTGTATTAAACATTCGTTCAGCCAAAGGTATCAAAAAAATCATCCTGTGGATAACAACTTTTATTTTTCTGTAGCTTGTGTTAATTTATATTAAACCTGACGAATTCAATCTTATGAATTAATCACCCTGATGGCTGACGAAATAATTGGGAAACAAGTATTTTTCAGGCTTAACCCTAATATAGAAAATAATATTTATCTATCATATTAACCTGTTTCATTTAGATTTTCAATCGGTGTTAAAGCGGGTTATCTTTAAGCTACCGCTAAGCGATCAGGGGATTCTGCGCTGTCATCGTGAATGGAGCGTAGCGGAATGAAAGATCCCCACGGATATCCGGAATGTTAATTCTGAGGATTCTGTACTGGAAGTATATCTTTAGCGGAACGAAGGATCTCCAAAATGCTTAATGCAAAACAATTACAACATTGCTCATAGCCTGAGGTGTTAAGAAGTAAGTCAAAAATCTGCAAAACGATGAAAAATCTTCCGAATACCCCTGATTTTCAATCGTCAATATTTTATGTGAAAAATATAATGAAATTTTCAGGTTAAAGTTAAATTTGTATGTTTTAACAAACTGCTGCTAATATGTTCAGACATGCATCCGCTATTGGAGCAGATATCGGCCATAACACGCTGAGAATTGCAGTTGTAAAGATGGAAGGCGATATTTTAGCTTCAAATACGTATCCTCTAAATGAATTAAAGTCCAGAGATAGTCTTATAAACACACTGCTTACAGCCATTCGTGACATAAGGAAAGCTGTGGCCTCTGAAGGTGTTAACCCGATATGTACCGGTATTTCTGTCAAGGGTTTTATTGATCATCAGAATGGAGTGGTTTTAGGACCCGACCAGGGAATTGAGGGCTGGACCAATGTACCTCTTGCCAGAATTGTATACCAGGAAACAGGTCTTCCTGTTTATATAGGTAATGATGCAAATATGATGACAATAGCAGAACACCGGTTCGGAGCGGGTAAGGGTTTTAATGATATAATTTTCATTGCTCTCAGAACAGGTATCGGTGGGGGTATAATAATTAACGGGAAGCTTTACAGGGGGGTCAATAATGCCGGTGGTGAGGTTGGACAAATGGTTATTCATTATGATGGCGAAATAAGCGACAAGGGAATTTCAGGTTCATGGGAGCACTATGCATCGGCATCCGCGCTGATAAGAAGATATAACGAGCATCTGGAAAATTCTTTAAGGGAAGCTAAACTTTCCTGCAGGGAGATTTTTGAATTAAGCTATAATAATTCACCTGTGGCAGTAAGTGTCGTAGAAGAAAATGCCAGGATAGTAGGCATAGGCATTGCCAACCTTATAGCCATTTTTGCACCTGAGAAGATAATAATAGGAGGAGGGATGTCAGAAGCCCGCGAGAGTTATTTTAACATAATAGTTAAAAGTGCGATTGATAATTCGCTCGAAAACTGCAGGGCAGGGGTCAGGATAGAGAAAGCACTGCTTGGTCCCTCAGCCTCACTCCTGGGAGTATCCTATTACGCTTTAACCAGGCTGGCAGGAAAGAGCGTTTGAATCTCAGCTCTGTTATTTATAAGTTATCCTTATGACCCGACAGTCACTTCATTGTTTGTGAAAAGGGAGAGTATCCTGTATATCTGCGACTGGTTCCTGATATTGTATTTGGCTCTCGATGGTTTATTTCCCACTTTGATCGTGATACCTGTTTTGGGTATTACCCTGAAAAGATCCTCATCGGTACGATCGTCACCAAGTGCAAGAATGAAATCATAATTCTCGTCACAAAGCAGCCTCAGTGCTGCAGTACCCTTATCATAGACAAGACTTTTTACCTCAAGTACTTTCTCTCCTTCAAGCATCTGTAGCTTAGGTTCTTCCTTAAGTATCTCAGAGAGGTCGTCTTTAAGTTCGTTAATCCTTAGTGCAGCTATGTCTTCATCCGCATTCCTGTAATGCCATGCCAGGGAAGCGTGTTTTTCTTCAATCATCGACCCGCT
>DATFLA010000250.1:0-6103 GCA_035268305.1 Bacteroidales bacterium
TCAGTCCCGGAGAGACATCATAAGCAGACTTCATGGCAAGGGGGAAATAGGCAAAGAATGCTGCTACACCGAAAGCCATGATGAACCACGACAAAATAAAAAATCCGAACATGGAACGGAGAAGTTTCCCCATGCTTCGAAAGGCTGCCATGTTAAGGTGGTGCGAGTGCCGGAGAATACCTCCGCCAAGAAACTCAACACGCCTGAATTTTGCCAGTGCATGATAGTCGAGGTGATGGAGATGATGCTCCTTGATACCACCCGGTTTTGAGCCCGGCAGACCAAAATGTCCGATAATAATTGCCGGTATCAGGAGAGCTGCCCCTGTCCATAAACCGGCAGAGAATGCATTACGTCCGGAAAAGGCAGCAGCCAGGAACAGACCTATGGTCTGGCCGAAACCGTTAAAACTCTGCAACCAGCCTATTCGTGAGGCCCACTCATTCTTCTGACTGAATTCCACAACAAAAAGACTGGCTACTGTTGTTATGGCAGCAGTTCCGGTGCCTATCAGAAACGCCATCACAAGCCATTCAGGAAGGGTTTTACAAAAGGGCATTGCAGTAAGGCTGACTACCACTATAACAAAACCGCTGAAGAAAACAGTGTGATGGATCTTTTTCTTATCGGCCAGGTTGCCCCACAGAGGAGAAGTAAGAAGTCCTGCATTGTATGCTCCCATAACCCATGCAACATCGGCAAGGCGGTGCGACAAAGACTGAACCATAAGAGGAAGTAATACTGGAACTAATGCTGCTGTGACGGCTCCCAGGATAGCATAACTGCCATACCATACTGAAACGGATTTTCGTATAGAGTTGATCAGATTGTTCATACTTACATGTCCGGTGACGAACTGATATTTTATTTTTTTACCCTGTAAAAAACAACAAAGTTGATTGCAGTATTGTTGCAATTTCAGGTAAGGTTATTATTAATTATGCTGGATTTAAACATTTTATAAATATATCACTTTGAATAAATACTTCAAAACACAGATTCTGCCCTCCCATATGGCGTTACATAAGATGCAAGTAATATATTAAGAGCCTGTACTTCACACAAGGCATAACCGGGAATAATGCCTGTCTTATGTTATTCGATGCTGAAATATAAAAAAATTTGCAATCTGAGAATTAAGATTGTACATTTGTACTAATGAAATATAACAATAGAATAATATAACAATAATAGTATATAACAATGATAAATTTTGTCCTCGACCCAAAAGCAGGGATCCCGTTCTACAGGCAGATAATTGACCAGATAAAATATGGAATTGTATCAGGTAAACTTAAAACGGGAGAACAGCTTCCTACAGTACGGGCATTAGCAGTTGACCTTAAAGTTAACCTGAATACTATTGCCAAGGCGTATAAAGAACTGGAAATTCAGAATATCCTCGAAACCCAGCAGGGCACCGGTACATTTATAAGTACAATGGATATTAAAATCTCCGAAAAAGAAAAATTTAAAAAGCTTCAGGACATCTGTAATGAGTTTCTGACAATAGCACATAGTTATGGTTTTTCTGTAGATGATATAATTTCTCAACTTAAAAAATAACATTATGAAAAGTTCAACTTCCAAAAGCTACCTAAATCCAATTTCAATAACAGTATTAATAGTACTGACTGGTATTTTGGTTGGATTATATCAGTATGATGTTTTAAGCATGCCATACCTTGCAATATTGTTTTTAGCCTCAATCTTCATTACTTGTACAATTCATATTGCGGACCAATGGGAAAAGGCAGTAATACTCAGGATGGGACGTTTTCTCGGTCTTAAAGGTCCCGGGATTTTTTTTATCATCCCTATTATTGACAGGATAGATACATTCATCGACCAGCGTGTTCGTGTAACCGACTTTAAGGCTGAACAGACCCTTACAAAAGACACTGTACCTGTTAATGTTGATGCCATAGTTTACTGGACTGTGTGGGATGTGGAGAAAGCAGCTCTTGAAGTGCAGGAATACGAAAAAGCTATTGCTTTTATTGCACAAACGGGATTAAGGGATATAATTGGTAAGCATGAATTGGCCGACCTCCTGCAGGAGCGTGATAAAATAGCTGAGGACCTACAAAAAATACTTGATATAAACACAAATCCATGGGGAATTACATGCCAGAATGTCGGAATTAAAGATATAGTAATTCCGCAGGCACTTGCCGATGCCATGAGTAAGGAAGCACAGGCAGAACGGGAGCGGAGGGCAAGAGTTATACTAGGAACTGCCGAAACCGAAATTGCAGAGAAATTTGCCAAGGCCAGCCTGGAATATCGCGATAATCCGGTTGCACTTCACCTTCGGGGTATGAATATGTTATTTGAAGGACTTAAGGAGAAGGGTTCGATGGTTATTGTTCCCAGTTCTGCCCTCGATTCAATGAACCTGGGAGCTATGGGAGGGTTGGTTGCATTATCAAAAACAAACGAATCCGGGGAACCACTGAAGTAACAAACAATCAGCAATTGAAAGAAACTCCACTTTATCTTAAAACCGCTGCCTAATACAGATAATAGCAAAACCAGGGTTTTATATTCTGTTTATTCTTTGTCATGTTTTCCCTGCTGCAGGCTATAAAGGTCTTATTTTCTATATTCATATTCTGTAACAAACTCCGCACCTGGCTGAGGTTAAAAATTTGTTACAGAATATCATTTGATTAATACTAAATATTATCTATGTTTATAAAGTGTTGGTCAATTTTCAACTTTAAAATATCATTCTATGGCCCTATTCATAAGAAGGTCCTGTTTAACAGCCTATTGCCGTTCTTCTGCAATGATGGTATCTCTTGTAGTATTTTTGTTGTGTACCTCTGTGCCTTTATCTGCTCAATGGAAGCAAACCGGGGAATTATATGGCGGACCGGTATCTTCTCTGGCGGTTGATGATGCAACGCATTATTTTTATGCTGGTTCAGTTGGCGGTGTTTATGTTTCAAAAGATAGTGGGGAAAGCTGGGCAGGGGCAAGTAACGGGTTAATAAATTACAATATTATATCTCTTGTAAGCTATGATGGGAAAGTCTATACGGCAACAGATGGCGGAGTGTCTGTCACGGCAAATAACGGCGATAGCTGGTCCACTGTAAACGACGGACTTACGGATACATATGTCAGATCTCTTGTAGTTTGCAATAACAGAATGTTTGTCGGTACCTGGTCAGGTTTGTATTACTATGACAGTGTTTCAGGAACATGGATTTTATCAAATTCAGGTTTACCGGTTACCACATATGTGAACTCTATGGCGGCTATTGGCACTAGTCTTTTTGCAGGCACAGAAAGCGCAGGTGTTTTTATTTCTACGGATAATGGTATAACATGGTCTGCTGTGAATAATAATCTAAATCTTAATATCAGCTGTCTGGGAGTAAACGGGACTACTCTTTTTGCCGGTACACCTTATTGGGGAATGTACCGTACATCTGATAACGGATCGTCCTGGAGTCAGGTTAATGATGGTTCATTGCCGGATGAAATACATTCGATTACAACGAATAATGGTATCATTTATGCATCTACCGGTTCGTTTCTTGTTTACTCATCCGATAACGGGGACAACTGGTTTTCCCGTAGTCCTGTAAGTACGAACTATTTTGAAGTTGAATTTTCAGGTGATAATATTATAGCAGCAACAGAAAAGGGGATTTATTATTCAGTTGATGAAGGAGTAACCTGGAACATAAAAAATACCGGGTTATCAGTTATCCAGTGTTCATCAATTATTACACATGGCGGAACCATTTATGCCGGAGTAACAGGTATCATAAAATCTGATGATTATGGCATCTCATTTAGCTCTGCCAATGGAACACCTGATGTGCTTTCCGGAACCCTGATCAGTCAGCTTATACCCGAAGGTACCCATATTTATGCTTTGACAGGTGAAGGGGAAATTTTTTACACTATTGATGAAGGTAAAACCTGGATGGCAGAAGGAGGTGGATTAGGATATATTTTGCAGTTAGCTGTAAATGGAAGCTTAGTATATGCAGTAATTTCGTCTCAGGGCATTTACAAATCAACAGATAATGGAATACATTGGCAACCGGCCAATACGGGGCTACCATCCAACATGTGTTCTGTTACGGCTGTGGATAACATGATATTTGCAGGAACATGGGATGGTAAGATATACAAATCAGATGATTATGCTGCAACATGGTCTCTTGCAAATACCGGACTGACCACAATAAAAGCTATTAATGTTATTTTTTATGACCGGGACCTTTTATTTGCCGGTACTAATGGGGACGGACTATTCATTTCTGACAATAATGGAGATAGCTGGACTAAAATAACAACGGGTATACCATCGGATACATTTTTAAGTTCAATACTGTCCTATGGTAATAACTTTATTGCAGGCACAAGTGACGGGGTCTTTATTTCCAGTGATGAAGGAAAAACATGGAGTTCTGCAAATGATGGTCTGATGATTGATGACATAAAATCCCTGTGCATCAGTAATGGGGATATCTATGCCGCTGTGTATAATAACGGGATATGGAAAAGACCACTTGTTGAACTGGGAATTGTTACATTTATCAGAGAACAAAGTGATTATGTTGTTCTTGTTTATCCCAATCCTTCCAGAGATGTTCTGTATGTTACCGGATTATCAGGAGATTCGAGGTTTAGTATTTTTGATATAAATGGAAGACTTGCGGGGAGTGGACTTATCCGTGGGAATTGCATAAATATATCAAAGTTATCGCGGGGAATTTATAACCTTATAATTTATGAACACAATGTGAAAATCGTAAGGAGATTTATCAAGATGTAGCCTATTCTCAATTAATATTTCAAACCCTCAAAAAACTGAGACATGAAAAAAACTATTTCAATTATCCTTGTAATCATGATTGTTTTGTTGGTCAATGCCTGTAAAAAGAAGCAAGAACCTCCTACAGTTGTAACCGAAGCGGCCACTGACATAACGACAACATCATTCACTGCTGGTGGAAATGTAACGGATGATGGAGGAGATCAAATAGCTACAAGGGGCATATGCTGGGATATTTCTGATCTTCCGACTATAGAAAAAAACATACTTAAAGTAAGTGGAGAAACAGGATCTTTCACCTGTACAATATCCGGTTTAGAGCCCAAAACTCAGTATTATGTCAGAGCTTATGCCACAAACAGTGAAGGGACATCTTATGGTAAACCGGTATCCCTTACTACCCTCGGCGATGTCCCACTAACTACAGTTGTAGATGCTTCAGATATCGGGTTATATTCCGCCAAACTCAATGGAAAAATAAATCCTCATGCTCTTTCAACTGAAGTAGTTTTTCAGTGGGGAACAACCACAGATTATGGTAATGGAGTTTCAGCGATTGAGACTCCTGTAACAGGAAACAACCAGGTATCAGTAAGTGCTTTATTAACAGGGTTGGATCCGGGTACAACATATCACTACAGGCTGGTAGCCAACAATGACCTGGGAACTTCCCAAAGTGAAGATATAAGTTTTACCACAAACGGAAGCAAACCTGATATTGTCATCGGTGATGTAACAGACATACAGGTAGATGGTGGCAAATTGAATACTGTAGTGAATGCAAATTATCTGGAGACAGATGTGTCCTTTGAATGGGGTACTGATACCAATTACGGGAATACCATTACCCCTGCGTCAAGCCCTGTTTCGGGCAATAGTGATATAGATCTCAGCCAGGTTATTTCAGGATTGACAGAAGGGACAGTGTATCATTTCAGGGTTGTGGCCACAAATATTCTTGGTACAACATATAGCGATGATGAAAAATTTACTACTCTCGGGAAACCGGCAGTTGCGACCCTGGGCGCAACGGAGATTACTACTAATTCAGCTCTGACCGGGGGTAAGATTATTTCTGATTTTGGATCTCCGGTTACGGAGATGGGTATATGCTGGAGCCTGTCGCATGACCCTGCTATAACTGATAATAAAGTAATGAATGACGCACTTGCGGATAGTTTTAATATATCTCTATCGGGATTGGATCCTAACACAGTTTATTACGTCAGGGCCTATGCCATTAATGACATTGGACTTAGTTATGGCGAAGAGGCGATTATAAAAACTTATACCGGAACTATA
>DATFLA010000251.1:0-6630 GCA_035268305.1 Bacteroidales bacterium
TGGCCTCTATAATAGATGCCAAATTCAGCAGGATACAGTTTACTCCCGACCTCCTTCCTGCCGACCTCATTGGTACAATGATATACAGTCAGAAAAAAGAGGAATTTATTGTAAAAAAAGGTCCGGTCTTTGCAAATTTTATCCTGGCTGATGAAATTAACAGGTCACCGGCGAAAGTTCAGAGTGCATTGCTTGAAGCTATGCAGGAACGTCAGATCACAATTGGGGACTCAACTTTCAGCCTTGATGAACCATTCCTGGTACTCGCAACACAAAACCCGATTGAACAGGAAGGTACTTATCCTTTACCTGAAGCACAGGTAGACAGGTTCATGATGAAAGTACTAATTGACTATCCCTCTTTTGATGAAGAGAAGCTTATCATACGGGAAAATCTGGCCACAGAATTTCCGAAGGCAAATTCAGTCCTTAAGGTTGACGATATTGTCAGGGCCAGGAATATTGTGCGTGAAGTATATATGGATGAAAAAATAGAGAATTATATACTGGATATTGTTTTCGCCAGCCGTGATCCGGAGAAATATGGTATTCCCTCTTTTAAAAGCATGATATCTTACGGGGCATCACCACGTGCTTCCATTAACCTTTCGCTTGCTGCCAAGGCATACGCGTTCATCAAAAGAAGGGGATATGTGATTCCTGAAGATGTGCGTACCATATGCCATGATGTAATGCGTCACCGTATCGGCCTTACATACGAAGCTGAAGCCGAGAACGTGAACCAGGATTATATAATCTCTGAAATCCTTAATGTTGTTGAAGTTCCATAAAATGATTCTATGAAGGTTTTTCCTCTTATTGCACTTTTTTTATCTGTAGGTGCATCTTTATTCAGTCAGAATCTTGTCGGGTTCAGGGAAAGTGAGATCAGAAAGTATATGCAGGAGAACCATAAGGATATGAATATTGCCGACACCAAAAACAGTAAGTTCAGGTATCTGAAATATTCCGATAATCTCGATAACCAGACAATTTTGTTTTTCCTGAAAAAAAACTCAGTATGTTACAGTGAAAGAATGATATGCGATTTTAGTATCAAAAATGAAAAACTCAGGGAATTTGAAAAATTATACAGGAAAGATGGTGAAAACAGGTGGGTTGACACAAAGGGTGATAAAAACTATCTCATTACAATAAAAGAAGGGCAATGGTCATTCATTGTTACGATAGAACCGGAAAATTAAACTGCTGAAAAGTGGAAGCAACTGAATTAATAAAAAAGGTAAGAAGAATTGAGATTAAGACCCGTGGTCTTACACGTCATATTTTTGCAGGTGAGTACCACAGCGCTTTCAAAGGCCGGGGTATAGCTTTCAGTGAAGTAAGGGAATACCAGTACGGGGACGATATCAGGAGTATTGACTGGAACGTGACCGCCAGGTTTAATCATCCCTATGTGAAGATATTTGAAGAAGAAAGAGAACTTACAGTGATGCTTCTTATTGATGTAAGCGGGTCAGGTAATTTCGGAACAACAACAAGCTATAAAAAGGATATTATGACCGAGGTGGCAGCAGTGCTTTCTTTTTCTGCCATATCCAATAACGATAAAATCGGTGTGATATTTTTCTCAGACAAGGTTGAAAAATTTATTCCACCGCTTAAGGGACGTAAGCACATCCTAAGGATAATAAGAGAACTCCTCGATTTTAAATCGACTAGCAGTCGTACAGATCTTGATGAGCCGCTGAGGTTTCTTACAAACGCTATAAAAAAGAGATGTACAGCATTCATAATCTCCGATTTCTTTGCACCTGATTTTGAGGAAGCGCTGAGAATTGCTTCAAACAAACACGATATTGTTGCGCTGAAGGTCTTTGATCCTGTTGAAAAGGCTATTCCCGACATTGGACTTGTAAAGGTTACAGATTCGGAAACCGGAGAGGAAGACTGGATAGACACATCGTCAAAACTTGTGCGGAAAAATTACGAAGAATGGTGGCTGAAGCATATAGAATCGGTCAGAAATATATTTAAAAGATGCGGAGTGGATTCAACAGAACTTAGAACCGACCTCGATTATGTTAAACCACTGGTAAAATTATTCGAGAACAGGTAATGACCATGAAGAGACTAATATTAGGTGTAATTATTTTAACAGCCGTCCTGTCCGGCGTGGATGCTCAGAATGTCAGTGTGACATCCTCATTCGATTCCACACGGATCTACCTGGGCGACCAGATCAATTATACGGTAACGGTAAACCAGCCTGCCGGCCAGCAACTTATGATACCTGTGCTGAAAGACTCTTTATGCAACAAGGTGGATATTCTTGCCGGACCTGCTGTTGATACTGTGAAGGGAACAGACGGAAATATAAAGGTTATTCAGAAGTATCTTGTTACATCATACGATTCAGGTTTTTACCAGGTACCTCCGGTATATGCAGAGATAAAAACAGGTGAAGGGGTAAAGAGGTTCTATTCAGATTATGCAAGGCTGCGGGTAATGAGGGTTAAGATCTCACCTCCCGATACCACCGCAAAAATATTTGATATTGTCGGACCATATAAGGCTCCTCTTACCCTGGGAGAGGTTCTGCCATGGATACTGCTGGCTCTTGTTATCGGCGCACTGACCTGGTATCTTATCCGTTATATAAAGAAAAGGAGAGCTTCAGTTGAAGGTTATGCACCGGTAGTAAATCCTGACCCGGCACATGTTATTGCGTTCCGGGAACTGGAAAAATTGCGTGATGAAAAATTATGGCAACAAGGCGAGGTGAAGGCCTATTATACCCGTATGACGGAAATACTCAGACAATACCTGGAGGACAGATACAGGGTATATTCCCTTGAACTCACAACTGAGGAAACGCTCGGTAAACTCTTAAAAACAGGATTCAGGAAAGACGATACTTACAACCTTCTAAAGATGGTTCTTACAGGTGCCGACCTTGTAAAATTTGCAAAACATAAGCCTGAACCATCTGAGAATGATAGTCATTTTCAGCAAGCCTGGGATTTTGTTGATGCTACTAAATATGTTCCGGCGGATGTGCCGCAGGAAAATAAGGATAACGTGGAGAAGGAGGACAGATCATGAATGGAATAACATTTGCAAACCCGCTCTTCCTGTATTTACTTGCAGTGGTACCTGCAATGATAGTATTTTATGTCCTGAAACAACAGAAAGCAACTGCTTCACTCAGGGTTCCCGGCCTGGATCAGTTCAGAGGAGCAGGGAAAACATTCAGGCATTACTTAAGACACGTACTGTTCTCATTCCGGACTCTTGCAGTTGCATTGCTTATTATTGTCCTGGCACGTCCGCAGGCAACCGACAGGTTTCAGAATGTATCAACAGAAGGTATAGATATTGTGCTCGCCCTGGATATATCGGGAAGTATGCTGGCGCGCGATTTTAAGCCTTACAGGCTGGAGGCTTCCAAAGATGTGGCAATACAGTTTATCTCAGGGAGACCTTACGACAGGATCGGCCTTGTTGTATTCAGCGGTGAAAGTTTCACACAGTGTCCCCTTACCACCGATCATGCTGTTCTTATAAACCTTCTTCGCGAAGTACAAAGCGGAATGATAGAAGATGGTACTGCAATTGGTAACGGACTCGCTACTGCAGTAAACAGGCTAAAGGATTCCAAAGCAAAGAGCAAGGTTATAATACTGCTTACCGACGGTGTCAATAACAGGGGAGACATAGCCCCGGCTACTGCTGCCGACATAGCCAAGACATTTGGGATCAGAGTTTATACTATTGGTGTCGGTACACAGGGGATGGCACCATATCCGGTACAGACACCATATGGTATTCAATACCAGGATATGCCAGTGGAAATAGACGAAGCTGTTCTTAAGGATATCGCAAAAGAAACCGGAGGTAAATATTTCAGGGCTACCGATAATAATAAGCTGGTACAGGTTTATGATGAGATAGATAAACTGGAGAAATCAAAGATAGACGTAAAACAGTTCAGCAGGAAGGAAGAAGAATATATGCTTCCTGCAGTAATAGCTTTCTTCCTTATTTTACTGGAGCTGGTTATTAGAAATACAATATTTAAAAACCTTACATAACGCAGAAGATATTATGCAATTATTCAGATTTGCAAATCCGGCTTTTTTATACCTGTTGCTTCTGCTTCCGGCTTTGATACTGCTGTATGTAATTAATGGGATCAGGAAGAGGAAAGCCATAAAGAGGCTGGGTAATACAGCTTTGGTTACGACATTACTGCCGGAAATGTCAAAATCGAGGCCACTTATAAAATTCATATTGATGCTCCTAGCAGTCAGTTCCGGTATTATATTGCTGGCAAGGCCACAATTCGGATCAAAGCTTCAGGATATCAAGAAACAGGGCGTGGAAGTTGTAATTGCACTTGATGTAAGTAACTCAATGCTTGCGCAGGACATACAACCAAACAGGCTTACCCGTGCCAAACAGGCCATATCGCGACTCGTTGATAAAATGGAAAATGATAAAATAGGACTTATAGTCTTTGCCGGGGATGCATATACACAGATACCGATAACGACTGACTATGTATCAGCAAAAATGTTTCTTTCCACAATCAATCCCAATATGGTACCAAAACAGGGAACTTCAATAGGGGCGGCTATCGATCTGGGTATGAAATCATTCTCACCTGACAATTCAGAAAGTAAAGCAATGATAATCATTACCGATGGTGAAAACCATGAGGATGATCCTGTTAAAAGTGCTGAAGAGGCTGCAAAGAAGGGAATAGTAATATATACTATTGGAATTGGTTCAACAGAAGGTGTCCCAATACCTGTTACAGAAAACGGGAAGACAGAATACCTGAAGGATGCTTCGGGAAATACTGTTGTGACAAAACTCGACGAGGATATACTGAAGAAAATAGCATTGGCAACAGGAGGGTCATATGTAAGGGCAAGTAACTCAAATATCGGACTGGATGAAATATATAACCAGATAAAAAAACTGAAGAAACAGGAACTTGAAAGTACCATGTATTCCGAATATAACGATCAATTTCAGATATTTGCTGCTATTATGCTGTTTCTGATTCTTGCAGAATTTATTGTAATGGACCGGAAAAACAGGAAAATGGCCAATATCCGTCTTTTTAAGTTTAAAGTATGATAATTGAAAGAGGAGGATGTTCGTGAAAAAAAATATATTACATCGATTTGTTCCAGGGCTCATGCCTGTAATATTTCTTTTAAGTCTTTCAGTGTCAGTGAATGCGCAGTCAGACAAAAAGTTTATCAGGCAGGGAAACAGGGAATATTCCAAGAAACAGTACCCGGAATCGGAAATATCTTACAGAAAAGCTGAAGATAAAAACAATATGTCACCTAATGCTGTTTTTAACATTGGTGATGCCCTGTATAAGCAAAAGAAGTATGAGGATGCCGGAAAACAATTCATGGAAAGTGCAGGCCGTAATGAAGACAAGGTAAAAAAAGCAGAAGGTTATTTCAACCTTGGCAATTCACTACTGCAGGCTAATAAAGTACAGGAAAGTATTAATGCCTATAAGAATTCCCTGAAGCTCGATCCGGGTAATATGGAAGCAAAGTATAACCTGGCTTATGCACAGGACATGCTCAGGATGCAGCAGCAACAGAAGCAGCAACAGCAGAATGATAAGAATGACAAAGGTGATAAAGACAAGCAGAAACAGCAGGAAAATAAAAAAGATAATAACAAACAACAGCAAAATAACCAGGATAACGACAAGGATAAGATGAACCAGCAGAATCAACAGAATCAGCAACAGCAGATATCAAAGGAAGATGCTGAGAGACTTCTGAATGCGCTTGCCAATGATGAGAAAAAAGTACAGGAGAAAGTGAAGCTGGCTAAGGCTGCAAAAGAAAAGGTCAGAACAGTCAAGAACTGGTAAACCGGATATCACAGATGAAAAAGGCATTATTATATACCGTCTTCCTTTTATTATCGGCAGCATTGTCAGCCCAGGATGTTGTGCTTAAGGAGGACTATCCTTCTGTTGTAAGCACTGGGCAGCAGTTTACAGTAATGTATACTGTAAATACAGGCGGCGGTAAATTCTCCGCTCCTTCATTCACCGGTTTTTATAAATTAATGGGGCCGCAAACTTCTTACAGCTCAAGCACACAGATAATAAATGGGAAGATGTCTACACAGACTTCATATTCCTATGTTTATTACCTGCAGGCCATGAACCCCGGGAAATTTGTTGTACCACCAGCGAAGTTTACATATAAGAACAAAGAGTATTCTTCAGATTCACTTCGCATAGAAGTTGTTTCAGGGTCCTCGCAGAGTCAGACTGCCACTTCAGGACCGGGAAATGCCGGCACAGGATCAGGTTCGGCTACCCGGGAAGCTGAAGCAGCTGCCGGAAACAATATCTTTGTAACCTTGTCGCTTAATCGTAAAGAGGTTTACCTCGGCGAATATATCGTAGCTACTGTAAAAATATTTACACGGGTCAATCTTGCCGGAATAAATGAAATCAAATACCCCGACTTTAACGGTTTTCTAAAATCTGATATTGATACACCTCCGCTTACATCGCTGCGGCAGGAAAATGTTAATGGTAAAGTATACGGCACGGGTATTGTTCAGAAGTTCCTTCTGTATCCGCAGGTAACAGGTGAAGTAACAATTGATCCT
>DATFLA010000252.1:0-8415 GCA_035268305.1 Bacteroidales bacterium
CCACATATCAGGCATGGTTGTGCCCGGAAGAGAGTTATAGGTGAGTAGTTCAAGCCTGTCGGCCAGGCTGTTGTTACCCAGGATCTCGTAAAGTTCTTCAAGTGAAAACATATATTCAACTACAGAGCATAGCTCTGTTCCCCTGTTTGGTGTGTTACCTGACAGGTGTTCGTCGCCCGAAAACCTTCCACCGGCCTGCCCGTGATTTATGTCATACTTATGAATACCGGCAAAAACGGCATCTTTATATCTTTCGTCCTTTGACTGCTGATACCACAAGCCCGGATATTTAATTGCCATGGCATTATTTACAACATGGGCTGTAAGACCAACGGGGCCCCAGTTAAGAGGTATCCTCTTGTCTGCCACAGCAGCGGAATCCCATGGGAACTTTTCATAATAGGATGTCCAGTCAAAGCTGTTGTTCTCTATTGATTTAATTGTCTCCAGAAGCCATGGTTCACCTGTCTGCCTGTACAGCCAGTAGCCTGTAACTGCATTTTCCATGGCCCGTACTCCTCTCCATTCCTTATCAGGCCAGTCCGGTGGTGTGTCGTGCAGATACCTGAAATATTTCATAAGTACGTCCAGGGCTCTTTTGTCACCACTTCCTTCGTAATATTGCATCAGTACTTTATTGGCAACAGAAAGCGGCCACCTGTCCTTGTTTTTAGCAGGACCATACCAACCGCTGTCAGTGCTGCTTGCTATTATCGGGTCAATCCACCTCTTTACTTTTTCCTTTAGTGTATCATTATCAAGAAGGTAGGCCAGAGGTACAAGGCCGTCAAGATAATAGGGACCTCTTTCCCATGCCTCTCCGTCTTTTCCTCTCCATGCCGAGTTTACAAGATCCGGCCAGAAGTCATCAAGGTTACCTGTAAGCCCGGCAGCCTGGTCCATGAGTTGTGATAACAGCCATCCTTCCGGTTTTACAGTTCCAAGTGGTAGTTTTATATAAGCATTTTTATATAATTCAGACGGGTTGCTCTTATAGTTTACATTTATGTCTCCTTCTGTGCAGGAGCCAAGAAAAATGAGAGAAAAGGCCATGAAGACCAACAGGTATTTTTTCATCTTTATATTATTTATTCAATTATGATCAGATTAATCGGTAAATGTATAAAACTTTAACGGTATGACATACCGGAAAGATGTAATTACCAGAAAAAGTACATGGTAGTAATTCCTGGTAATCAGTCCCGGGTCCCCGGGGTGTAAATTGTAATTATTAACAGTAATTGAATTACAACGAATTACAATGAATTACAATGAATTACAACGAATTACAACGAATTACAACGAATTACAACGAATTACAACGAATTACTGTAACACTTATCCGCTGCTCATGGTTGGACCCCGCTCAGTATTCCATCTTTTATTCAGTCCTGATAGAACTGGCAGGATTCATAATAGCTGCCTGGTATGCTTTATAACTTATCGTAATGAATGTTATAAGTATAGTTAGCAGTGATGATACTATTAGTAATGTTATACTGATGTTGGTCCTGTAGACATAATTTTCAAGCCAGTCACTCATCAGGTAATATGCTACAGGAACAGCTATGATAATGCCAATGACAACAAGGATCAGGAAGTCTTTTGATATAAGCCCCAGAACAGTGCTTTCACTGGCTCCGAATACTTTTCTTATTCCTATCTCCTTAGTCCGTTGCTCGACCATATATGATGCGAGACCGAACAATCCTAGGCAAGCTATCAATATGGCAAGTATAGTAAATATGGTAAAAATCAGTCCACGTTTTTCATCAGCCTCAAACTGCCTGTTAAACCGCTCGGTAAGGTAAGTATAAGTGAAAGGCTGATCAGGGAAGACCTCTTTCCACTTTGATTCAATATATGAGATTGTTGGTTTTGTATTATTGCCACTTAGCTTTATATATATAATATTATTCAGCGGACGCCAAATAAGCAGGAGTGATTCAATGCCATTGTACATACCGGTCTGGTGATAATCCTTCATTACTCCGATAACTCTTGCACGAATAGTGTTTGCATCACCGAGTTCTACCTTTTTCCCGATAGGTTCCTTCCAGCCCATACGGTTAACGAATGTCTGGTTAACAATTACTCCGGTAAGTGTATCGGAAGGCATATCTTTCCTGAAATTGCGGCCTTTATCCATTGTTATGCCAAGAGCATCTATAAAATCATAATCAACCACTGCAAAATTGACTCCTTTCTGTACCATGCCCTGGTCGGTCTCTACATTAAATATTACTTTTCCTGAACCTTCTCCGATAGAGGTATTTGTCGATGTTACATATTTTATATCAGGATTTTCAAGCAGAGCCTCTTTTAAAACCGGGTATTTCCTTGCCATTCTCTGGCTATTCAGCTGGAGACCGATAACATTAGTCTGGTCAAAACCCTGATCCATGTTTTTCATATAGTTGATCTGCTTGTATACAACAAGGGTGCAAATGATCATTAATACAGAAACGGCAAACTGTGTTACAACAAGTATCTTGCGGAACAGGCTTCCTGCTGAACCCTGCGTTATTTCTCCTTTCAGTACCGTTACAGGACTAAATCTGGAAAGGAAAAATGCCGGGTAGCTTCCACCAATAATACCTACGATTATTATTATTCCCAGGATTGTAAGAAGAAAGACAGGACTGTATAGAATATGAAGGTCAAATGATTTACCTGCAAGCATGTTGAATTTTGGCAGAAGAACTATTAGAAGAACTGTACTCAGAATGAGTGACAGGAATGTGAAAGCCGTTGATTCCGAAAGGAACTGTATAATAAGCGGACCGCGTCTTGAGCCGACAACCTTTCGTAATCCCACTTCCCTTGCCCTCCTGGCTGACCTTGCAGTTGAAAGGTTCATATAATTCATTGCTGCAATAAGAACCAGGAATAAGGCTACTATTGCAAATATGTAAACATAAGTGATGCTTCCTGTGGGCTCCGGCTCATTAGCATTTGTTGAATAAAGATGTATCCTTGTCAGGGGTTCCAGGATATATTCAATTTTGATATTCATCGGACCGAAGATAGACTTCATGTATTCATCATACATACCCTGTATCTTTGTTTCGAAGGGTTTGATGTCGAAGTTTTCCGGGAAAAGCAGGTATGTGAACACTCCGAAATTACCCCAGTTTCCTAATTGTTTTGGGAGGTTGTTCCTTGCTGCCAGGGCATCGTACCTGAAATGCGAATTGGTGGGAATATCCTGTATGACACCCGTCACCTCGTAGGTGTTTGAACCTGCTGTAAGTGTTTTACCAATAGGATCTTCTTTCCCGAAGTATTTGTTTGCAGTTTTCTCTGTCAGTATTATTTTATTTGGTTCGCGGAGTGCTGATTTCACTTCTCCTTTAAGAACCTTAATTGTAAAAATGTCAAATAACGTAGAATCAACGAAATAAAAATTATCCTCATTATATTCTTTATCTTCATATTTATAAAGCGCCCTGGGCATATTTATGAATCTTACGAATGATTGAACTTCCGGGTAGTCCTTGGCTACCTGGGGACCGAAAGGAATCTGGGCCACGTTCCAGGTAAACTGATCATCAGGTTCCGTAATTTTTGACGATACCCTGTATATCCTGTCGGCTTTTGTATTGTAACGGTCGTAACTTATCTCATCCGAGACATAAATAATAAGAAAAAGAGCACTTGTTATTCCAAGGGTCAGGCCCAGAATATTAAGAAGGCTATATCCGAAATGTTTGTAGATATGTCTTAATGCGGTTTTGAGGAGGTTTTTTAACATGGTGTCAGGCTTTGGTTTATTCAAATGTATGATTTATTGTTTTCGGAAACTCAATGGTTCCTGGTAATTAACAATGCATTAACATCTTTATTTTTCCTCAAATACTTTTATGTCATCGAACCAGGCAACTCCCTGGCCGGGCATGCTCAGAACCATATTGGTCCTGAATCCGGGGATGCTGTCTTCGGGAACAGTAACAAAAATCATGTACTCTTTCCATGTTCTTCCCGGAACAAATCTTGCTTTCCCGAAATTTCCGAGACTGACTTCAACATACTGAGGAGTATCTTTTTTTACTAATAGACGGTCTTTTTTCTTTTTCGTTACAATAAAAAACCTTTGATCGGGATCTGATTTAGCCCATAATGATATTACATATGTCTTTCCGGGCATTACTTTAAAAGGAAAGAACCTGACTGATACCCCCTTATCCTGTTCCGGAGTAATAAGTCTCAGAGAATGATCGCCTGAATGATGTTCCCTTGTATCGAGGAAATAGGTGGCTCCCCTGTCACCTCCCGGCCTGGCATAACAGGCAGTGGGTATTCCCGGTGTTGACATATCTTCAAATCCCGGATCCCTCAGGAGATTATTCTTATTGTCAGCTGTTTGTGTATTTTTATTATCTGAATCTATCATGTAAACCTGTGATCCGTAAGGTGATATCTGGTCGGATATAATTCCCCCCCGTATTGATATTGTCCGGTTTTCAAAAAGTACCCTTGCTTTACCATAGCCAAATCCTTTTATCCTTATCGAAGCATTTACCGGTGAATTGGATTTATTGACAGCCATTACTGCTATTTGCCCGTTGTGCAGCCTGGATGTGGTGAGGACACCTGGTGAATATGAAATTACCTGATATGAGTCTTCATCTGAAAGGAGCCATGGGGTCAATTCTGCAACCTCTGTTGCAATGCGGCTGCATTCGTCCCATGCAGCCATTGACTTTGGAAAGTAATTTGGTCCCTGCCTGACAAAAAATTCAATTCCTGTAGCTCCCTCTATTATTGATTGCCATGTCATTGAGCGTATTTCCTGTGGTGTGGGCTCTCTTTCCCATATCTCGCCTCCTCCAAAGGCCTGTGGCACTATCCATACCGGTTTCTTTCCCCTGAATTCATCCGACAGTTGTTTTGTTACATTCCCGACAAGCGATACAGGCAGCCTGGGTACCGGATAAGGATCGGCCATAACAATATCAAGAGCATCCGAATAGTTTTTAGCCGATATGAAAGGAGCCATAAAGACAATTGATACAGGATGGTACGGGTCCATTTTTTTTACTGTTTCGTAAATGTCTTCGAGTTTCTCAGGCGGTATTTTATAACCATTGGGTTCATCGGAGATATACCAGCCCAACAGGGCAGGATGATCACGGAAGGCTTCTATTTCCCTGATCAGACGTTCATGCTTTTCTTTCTCCGTAATTCCGTCAATCTTTGACCCTACACCACCTCCTCCTGATACTGAGAGCAGGTTGTAATTTACTTTAAGACCCAACTGGGCACACCTGTCCATATATGCTTTCCTTTCACTGAATGTCTCGGGCAGTATTTTCTGGTAGGGTGAGATGAGGTTAAATCCTCTTATTGCTTCTTCTGCCGGCAAAGTAGGAGAGAGAGGTGTATAACAATAAAATCCGTAAGGGAAGAATTGTCTTTTATTTACTATCAGTCCCCCCGTAAGCCTGTCGGTCTTAACTTCGTTTGGTTTGTATTTAAGTGCCTGCAGGTCTGTTTTTGCTTCATATATTAGTCCTTTTCGCCAGGGAACAGTTATATCGGCAGTTACAGGATGGATCGTGTCGGAGAAGTCAATGGTAAATGGTATCTGCAATAGCGTTTTAACTGCCCTTGTGTTAATAGAATCATGTAATCTCCCGTCGATGTATATTTTTATTGTCATGTTGCTTCCCCTGAAACCTGAAGGGATATGAAGTAAAAACTCACCAGCATTTTCATAAGTATAGAAACTGAACCTTGGATAAATACTGATTCGTGTGGTATCCTTCACCTGGCCTTTTGCGGAGAGCTCATGTAATAATATTATTATGATTAATGATAGGTGGAGAAATTTCCTGTACATAACGGTTATACTTATTTTTCTGATATTATTGATAAATGCCGTCCTGAATTATTTTGCACTTGCAGGAAAAAAATGATGGCATTTATTCATCCGGGAGTTAAATGTAATTACTTTCAGGACAAAAAAAATATTACCACAAATGTATTTACAATTAAAATATTCATTTGCGGGTTAAATTTATAAATAACACCCGGATCATTTCCTGTATTTCAGATAACTAAGGATAGATCCGGGTATTAATTTTTTCGTACCGCCATTTGGAAAAACTGTTATTCCGGTTAGTTATGAAGGTTCTAGTAGCTGTCGGCCAGTGAAATTATTTTAAGTTCTTTTTCGAAATCAGCCTGGTCCTGTTTTGTTGTACATGTGATAATCCTGGTTTCACCAGGGAGCAGATCAAAATAATTGTCGGAATAGAATCCGTCATGCTCTGTTCTCAGGAAAACGGCTCTTGCAAAAGTGTCAGATGTAAGCTGAATTTTAAATCCGTTTGCAATTGGCGTAATTTGTTTATTTATAATGGCTTTGGGAAGATTAAGGTTCTTGTAAGCAGTGAAGAAAAAGTTATTGGAAGCCAGCGTTTTCCCTCCCTTTACAAGCTTAACATTACCCATTATATTTGTCGTATCAATACCAGGGAGCAACTTCTTCCCCTCTTTCATATAAATAAGTCCTGCTGTATTGGCACCAAGTCTTGCAGGAAAGGTAAGTTTTTTTAATACCCTGCCATTGAAATCCATTATCCTTATTTCTGCCCTTGCAGAGATATTTTTCAAAGAGTCGGATACAAGGTAAATATGAAGTGTATCCCTGTAATACTGAGGTGCAAGTATTACTTTGCTGAATGATCTCTTTACCTGGTAATGCAAAGCTTTCCAGTGATTCAGGTAGTCAATGCCGGACCAGGAGGCTACAGGCCAGACATCATTCAGCTGCCAGTAAAGAGTTCCCATTGTGAAAGGTCTGCTTCTCCTGTGTGTCTCAAATGCTATTTTCATGACGTCAGCCTGCATAACCTGGCTGACATACAGATATGTCTCAAAGTCTTTCGGATAATGATAGTACATCTTCATGTATTTATCTATTACCTGGTTGCCGTTAGAGGCCCTCTGGTGATACTGCATTATCGGGGACAAATAGTCCCAGTCAGCTGATTCAGTAAATTTCTTTACTGTATTAAAATCGGGATATGACTGGAATCCGTGTTCGCTGAAAAACCTTGATCTTTCGGTATAGTAAGCTTCAAAAGGGGCATTCATATAGGCGACATAATAATGTGCATCGCCCGACAATTGATTGTAAGGTTCGTCCTTGCCTCCCGATGAAGGAGAAGAGGGCCAGTAGGGTCTTTTATTGTGATCAAGTCTGTTGATTGAATCTGGTATAATACCGTAAAATACATCATCATAAGCTTTTATTACCTTTTCTGTTGTTTCTTCCCTTACGGGAGTTATCGGGATACTTTTCAGTGCATTAAACAGGGGCATATCGAAATCAGGGGTCTTCAGGCCAAAGAACCTCTTCATAACCATTTTCCAGATCAACTCAGTTTCATTATTACCGCACCAGAGGACAATACTTGGGTGATTCCGAAGTCTTTTTATGTTTTCAGATACTTCATGGCTTATGCTATTGAGAAACTCCTTATCGCCAGGCATCTGGTAAATCGCAAAAGCAAAATCCTGCCATATCATTATTCCCAGTTCATCGCAAAGATCATAGAATAAATCAGATTCGTAGATACCGCCACCCCATACCCTGAGCATATTGATATGTGCATCGGCAGCTGATTCAAGCAGCCTTTTATAATGTTCGGGAGTCGTCCGGCTTGGAAAAATATCGGTTGGAACGTAATCGGCTCCTTTGGCAAAGACAGGTATTCCGTTTATCTCGAAATAGAATGATTTTCCTTCCTTATCTTTGTCCCTCACAAGTCGAACGGTTCTCAGTCCGGTCCTTGTTTTTATCTCATCTATTGTTTTATCATTTTCTGTCAGAGACGCAGTGAATTCATAAACAGGGTGTTCGCCCATGCCGTTTGGCCACCATAATTCGGGGTGATTTATTGTTATTTTTACCGGAATATTGTTTAATCCTTCTTCCAGTTTTACAGGTACTGATGCAGTCTGAGGGCTTTTGCTGCCTGTTTTATAACTCACAGTTAATACAGCATCAAGTGATGAAGCCGACCGGATAGCTGTCATCACTGTAAGATCCGCTGTCTTATTATTGACTTCATCTTGTACTACTTCCATATTATTTATCGTAGCCTCGTCCCATGCATTTATATATACAGGCCTCCAAATTCCGCTTGTTGTCAGTGTTGGCGACCAGTCCCATCCGTACATATAGGCTGCTTTCCTTGTATACGGGCCGATCGGCGGACAATCGGATGTTGGTCCGCCCATTATTTTTATGCCGGGTCCGAAATCAAAATTATATCCAATAGGAGCTTCTATATTCCATTTGTCTTTGTGTAGAAGCCCCATGGCAGTGGGGGAGTGGAACTGAACCCTCAGGGTATTTTTACCTTCCCTGGCAATATTTTTTATGTTTATCTTCCACTCCCTGAA
>DATFLA010000253.1:0-5453 GCA_035268305.1 Bacteroidales bacterium
CTGATTTAACCAGTTGGATTGACTTGGCGGTTGCGCCTTCTTTGTCGTCTGAATGCGCCCATGAAGCCTGTTCTCTTATGTTTGCATGAACATAATTGAATTTATTGAGTCCGGCACGTTCAGCAACAGCTCTGAAGGTGACAAGGTGAAGCTTGGGGGAGCATGATGCTACAACAATACCGTCAAGATCATTCTGCTTAATATCTTCTGCAATTTCCTTCTGGCTTGAATCGCTGCAGGCAAACATTGTTGTTTTTGCAACAACAATATTTTCTTCATGTTCGACAGATAGTCTTACTTTCTCAACATCGACATAATCGGCTATGTTGCCGCCACAATGGCATATATAGACGCCTATTTTTCTGTTCATTATTTTTTATTTAAATAACTTATTGCTTCGGCTGATGCCGATCCTGCCGACAAAATCGAATCCGGTATATCCATCGGACCTGAAGCTGTTCCTGCAACAAAAACTCCATTAATACTTGTTTTTGAGGGACTGGCAAGAGGATCCGGCTGGTTTACGAAGCTGAAAGGATCGAAATCGAGCCTGTCGCCGGTAAAGAAAGACACAGGATCTCTGTTTGCTATGACACCAACGGACAGAACAACAAGGTCGTGTTCAGTCTCCATGACCTTACTTTCGTTGATATCTTCATAGCGTAACAGTAAATTACCATTCTCTTTCTCAGTGATATTGCCAATTTTACCTTTAACAAAATTCACTCCCATGCCTTTGGCCTGTTCATAAAATTCTTCGAACCCCTTGCCAAACGACCTTATATTGATATAATATATTGTTACATCGGCCATAGGAAGAGCGCCCATCAGAAGCTGTGCCTGTTTGATGGAATACATACAGCAAATCTGGGAACAAATGGGATTCCCTATTGTCTCATCCCTCGATCCTGTGCATAGTACATAAGCAATCCTGTCGGGCATCTTACCGTCACCCGGCCTCAGAACGGTATGAAAAGGTCTTGTTGGTGCAAGCTGCCTTTCCATCTGCATGGATGTTATTATGTTTTTAAATCTCCCGTAGCCGTACCGCGGTATCTTCAATGGATCGAAAAGGTTGAAACCTGTTGCAATTATAACTGTCTTTGTATCTATCAGGTATTCAGCTTCTTCCTGGGTGAAATCGATGCATTTTGTCGGGCATGCTTTTTCACATGCACCGCAAAGTGTACAGTTACCGATATCAATTGCTGCTATCCTAGGACTCGCTATACTAAAAGGTATGTAAGCAGCTTTCCTGCCTACCATATTATACTGATACTGGTCGTCAACAATCACAGGGCAGGCCTGCTCACAAAGCTGGCAGCCCGTACAATCTTCAGCAATTACATACCTGGGATGCCTAATAATTGTGGCTGTAAAACTGTTTAAATCATTCCGGCCGATTACAGAGACTTCACTTTCGGTGAAGATTGTTACAAGCGGGTGTCTCGATATCTCTGATACCTTTGGTGTTGTGATACAGGCTGAACAGTCAAGAGTGGGAAAAACCTTACTGAGAAGTATCATTTTCCCCCCGATTGAAAGGTCTTTTTCCACAATAAGCACCCTGTAACCATTGTTGGCAAGATTAAGTGCTGCTTCACCTCCTGCTATTCCTCCGCCTATCACCAGGGCATCAAATGAGGCTTGCTTTTTGTCTTCACTCATGACTGAGGATTTTTTGTTTTCAGTAAATATTCATTGAAGCTCTTCATCTGTTTTACAAAGGCTTCGCTGCATACAGAACATATTGCAGCCATTCGTAAGCGTGCAGGTTCGATATCCAGCTCTTTCATCTTTTCATGTGTTCTTGCCACTATTTTACCGGTCTTTTCAGTACAGGATTCACCATAAGGACAGTCACTTCCGTCAGCAGCAATGAAAACCCCGTCGAATCCTTTTTTGAAAGCATGAAGTATCCACCTTGTTTTTACGCCACTGGAACATGGCACAGGTATCGTATATACTGTAGGAGGATAATGCAATTTCAGTAATCCCGCCATATCAATAGCGGGATCTGAAATTTTTTCCGTGGAAAATACCAGTATCCTGGCACTTTTACCTGTCATTACTGCCATACTGCCCGATTATTTTTTCTTCAGGAAAATCCTGAAATAGCCACTTTCCTCTACCGTGCCCAGGTATTCATGACCCTGCTTTGTGCACCATTTGGGAAGATCGCTCTTTGTTCCTTCGTCTGCTGAAAGAACTTCCATGGTATCACCTGAATTTATTGTGCCTATGGCTTTTTTGGCTTCAAGCAAAGGGCCCGGGCATGCTGTGCCGCGAGCATCCACCACCTTTGTGGCCCTGAGGTCCTTTAATTCTTCTGTAGTCATAATAGAATGATATAATGTTTGTTATATTATTAAAATATGTTTGGTCTCTATTTACTGCATTGTTAATGTTATATCAGATAAAAAGGTTGACATCCGCTTCCTGGGCAGCTGTTATATATGCTCCGATTCCTACTATGTCGTCGGCCAGGTCGATGAAATCATCGAGTTTTTCTCCTCCCCATACCTTTCCTGCAAGTCCGCATATGTGAATTTTAACATCAGTGATCTCTTTGGCTTCCCTGAAGAATTCAACCCATGTTTTTACTTTAAGATTTTTCAGAGATTCAAGAAATTCTGTTTTCATTTCAGCATTTTCTGCCATGTTAAGTTTGTCGGGATTATCACCTATGTCTTTCCTGAAAGCTCTTGCTCCCTGCAGAAGTACATAAATATCGACTTTCATGTCGTCGGCTGCAGCACCGCTTAAAATAACGCCTGCTGCTGTCAGTTTGTCCACGCTTCCTGTGTAAAGTGCCAGACATAATTTTTTTGGTTCCATAATATAATTTTTTATTGTTAATTATTTCACAAAGGAACTAAAAGCTTCTTTTTAAATGTTTAAATTAGATGTGAGGTTCGTTATTTAATTTTGTGATATGGATCACAAAAGATTACTTTTGACGTATGAAAAGCGAATGCAGATTATGCAGTATTAAATCAAAAGCCACTCTTACACTGAGCGATGAGGAGATAGAGAAACTCTCCTGTAATTGTGCCCTTGTTAACTTTCGTAAAGGTGATTCCGTGTTTAAGCAGGGTACCTTTTCAACCAATGTGGCTTACCTTAGGAAAGGGCTGGCAAAGATACATATAGCCGGTCCGCATCACGAACAGATTGTCAGGATTGTAAAAGCCCCAACCTATCTGGCTCTGCCCACCACATTCGGGGATAAAATAAACCAGTACTCAGTTACTGTTATTGAAAAAGCTGAGGTATGTTACATAGATATAAATGTGTTCAGGTTCCTTCTTGCCAGAAATCCTGATTTCTCCTATGAGATTATGATTGACCTGTGCAGGAATGAACTTGAAGTATTTAACAGGTGTGCCAACAGGACTCAAAAACAGATCAGGGGAAAAATTGCTGATGTTCTTCTTGAAATGTCGGATCAGATTTATAATTCAAGAATCTTTACTCTCCCGCTTACCCAGGAGGAAATTGGTAACCTTGTTGATTCATCCCGTGAGAGTGTAAGCAGGATCTTTGCCGAATTTGAAAAGGACGCTCTCATTAAGATAGGCGGTAAGAAGGTTGAAATACTGAACAGGAGCTCACTTCAGCTTATAAGCGCCAACGGCTGATTGATCCGGGCCTTTTTCATGTTGAATATTTTTCGATTTTGTTATACTTAATCATGGCGATCGTGAAGCGAGAGTTGAAATAGGACAACGAAAAAGATGAAATATATCAATTCAGCAGGGGATTAAAGGGAAGAGCATTTCGTTGGCTGAACCAACAATGATAGTAACTTTGCGCACTGATTCAGTTTTTGATTTTTTTACTTATACCCGATATAAGACTCTATAAATAAACATGTTTTAATACTGAAAATCATGGCAAAAGAGATAGTTAATACAAAATGGCTTGACGGAATGGCATTCGAGGGTGACATCGACGGCCATAAGGTAGTAATAGATGCCGATTCACAGGTGGGTGGGAAGAACAGGGGGCCTAAACCAAAGCCGTTTATGCTTCTTTCACTTGGCGGTTGCACTGCCATGGATGTGATTTCCATTCTCAATAAGATGAGAGTTACTGTCGACAGTTTCAATGTTAGGGTTGAAGGAGATCTTACTGAAGAACATCCGAAACACTTTTATAAAATGCATGTTGTCTATGAATTTACAGGGAAGGATCTGCCAATGGATAAACTTGAAAAAGCGGTGAAACTATCAGAAGAAAGATATTGTGGTGTAAGTGCAGTCTACAGGAAAGCAATGGAGATTACATCAGAAATAAAAGTAACGGAGTCATAAGCAAATATGGAGAACGTTGATTTCAGGAGCCTGTATACGGAAGATGACAGGCATATATTAAAGGTGGCAGAGGATTCTCTTAATCCTCATCTTGACAGGGTGAATGAAATAATAGAATATGCAAGGGAGGCCGGTTTAAAACGCTTAGGAATTGCTCATTGTGTTACATTTAACCGCGAATCGGAGCTTCTTCAGAGAATACTGGGCGAGGCAGGCTTTGAAGTTTCCAGGGTAAGCTGTAAATATGGCCGGGTACCTTTCAGTGACCTTGTTCCGGGATATAAGGGAGTTTCGTGTAATCCTGCAGGGCAGGCTAAGTTCCTGGAAGAAAATGATACGGAACTAAATATTATGATGGGACTATGCCTCGGTCATGATATGATCTTCAACGCCAGATCGAAAGCGCCTGTTACACCACTTGTGGTAAAGGACAGAAAACTTAAGCATAATACTTTCAAGGGTCTTAACCCCTCGTGATATCATCCCTGTCTTTATTGACCCGGGGTATTGAAAAAATTAAATGTTATGAAGCTGTTGTTAATGTATTGTAATAGTTTTGGTTATACTCCAACTGTCCGCACCGTGGAAACTGCTCCCGAACTAACTGATCCGGCCGGGTTCCGCGATGTCCAGGTAGCCTTCATACAGGCCGAACAGGAAGATATTGAAAGGGAGAGTGATGTTGAAAAGAAACTTGTTAAGAACCTGAAATGGGCCTGTGGTAAAAACAATACAAAAAAGGTTATCCTTCATTCCTTTGCGCATCTGTCTGACAGCAAAGCCGGTCCTGACTTCACGGGAGCACTTCTTAACAAGGCTGAGGAGCGTATGAAAAATGCAGGCTATGAAGTGCACCAGACACCATTCGGCTATTTTCTTGATCTGAGACTCGATGCTCCGGGCTTTTCACTTGCCAGGATTTTTAAGAATATTTAATATTAACTAGCTATGAATACCAGAATCTATCCTGAATCGGGTGTTGAACTGACACCTTTCACTGCCAGGAACTACGACAGGGTGATGAATATTGGTTCTTTCGGGAAATACAGCGGGTTTATTAAAAGCGCTGTTAAGGAAATGAACATAAAGGAAGGCGATCATATTCTAGATCTTGGCTGCGGCACAGGAAGGAATGCT
>DATFLA010000254.1:0-6290 GCA_035268305.1 Bacteroidales bacterium
AATGACATCTCCCACATTTTCGCATGTAGCCATTATTTCATCACGGATATCGGCAAAGAATTTATTATAATTTGGTTTATCTGAAATATCCTTAACAGGGAATTTATCAGTAGCAAAACCGTCAAAAAACAATCCTTTTTCATTAATCCCTCCCTGGGGTGAAAAATCGTCGTAGCCGAAATAAATTCTTCCCAACTCATTTTCAGAAGCCGGGACAACCCACATTTTTGTAAGGGGATAATCAAAATCCTCGTTATTTCCGGCAAATATCTTAGCTCCCTTAGAAATATAAAAACCTGTACATCCAAAGAGCAGGTCAAATACAGTAAAAAGGAGAACCAGAGAAATACATATTTTCTTCATAGTTTCTTTAATAACATTCCATAGGTTCCGAAAAAACTGAAAATTAATTTCTTAAAATTAAGAACCCGAGTTAAAAAGACAAATAAAATCCACAATAATCGTCACGCCCCCTCATATTATCAGCATGTTATTCTATAACAATAATGCTGGTCCCACATTTTCTGTAAGTTTTTGTTCGCAGAATGTAAGGTTTTGTAAGCCAGTTTATAGCGGCTTTGATGCATTTGCACTTTACTTTTGCTCTGGCAAACGATACGAGTCGTCATGAACAAAAGAAATGTTGTCAATATTATTAACCTGGCTGCTACAGTCTCTCTCCTGTTCTGCTTTATACAGGAGACTGCAGCAAAGGATAATAAAACAGGCAGCAAGTCATCGCGCCAGTCAACTATACCTGTTGCCAATGCCACAACATCGCTTATAAGATTTACAGCGGGTTATTCAGATGCTACGGATTCATACGATCCCTTTGTTATTTATTACAATGACTTGTCTACTTTCAATTTTGACGGACAATATGATGCATTGAAGATGTTCAACACGGATTCCGGTGTGACCAACTTCTATGTATTTGGCAATGACAGTTCCAGACTCTCAATAAATGCAGTGCCTTTCGACGGTTCCGGTTCTACATGTAATCTTAGGTTAGGGCTTAGAACGGAAAAGACCGGAACCGTTGTTTTTAAAATTCAGGACATAAGCGGCATCTATACTGGAGTATCAGTATACCTTACCGACAATGATCTCGGAAAAACAACTAATCTCCTTTCGGGAGGGGAGTACGCTGTTACTCTTCCCGCAGGAGATTACCAGCACAGGTTTTCGCTCACTATGGGAAATTTCACAACAGCTGTCCCTGAGCCTGAGGTAACAGGCGATCTTCTGAAGGTATCTTCAGCAAGGGGAATAATACGAGCTGAAGTATCTCTTCCGACAGAGAGAGATGCATCGCTTACCATTTATAACCTGATAGGGAATGTCGTTTACAACAAGAGGATAGACTACCCTGGCAGCTATGATTTATCACCGTCAGCAAAAGATGGAATATATATTGTATCCCTTACCTATGACAATAAACGTATTTCAAAAAAAATATTCTTTCACCATTAATTATGAGTTAATACAGTCTCACTATAAGGAGTACCACACTCAAGTATCTAACTGTCACGATAGGTTAATCAACCTCTCAATCGCATCAACCGGAAATTGGAGTCTTCCGGTTGATCTCTTTTACAGCTGTTCTCATTACAATTTCTTATAATGAAAAGCTCCACCAAATTACCGATCGCTTTAAAAAGCGTCAGGACCAGAAAGCTTACAGCACTCCGCAAACCGGAGTTTCCATCTTTAAAGAAAATTATTACCTGTAACCGCTGCAGGGCTCTGATTTTCCTCCGAACTCAACCTGGATCGTGGAATGCTCAATGCCATATTTATCGAGAAGTGCCTGTTGTATACCGGAAATAAAGGAAACATCTGTACGTATATCTGTAACGAGATGAACAGTAAGAGCCGCGGCACTGGTACTGAGTGCCCAGATATGAAGATCGTGTACTCCGTCTACCCCCTTTATACTTCCAAGATACTTTCTTACAGCCCTTATATCTATGTTCTCAGGTACTGCATCCAGGGCAAGACTCACAGAATCGATAAGCAAGCGGTATGAACTGTAAAGAATAACTACTATGATTATAAAAGAAACGACAGTATCGATCCACCATATTGCGGTAAAGAACATAATGATGCCTGCCAGCAGCACCCCGGCAGATACAAGAGTGTCAGCCAAAAAATGAACAAAGGCACTTCGTATGTTAAGGTCATGCTTCTTCCCTTTCATAAACAGCCATGCTGTCAGACCGTTAATAATTATTCCTGCGGAAGAGATTATAATGATGTTACCTGATTTGATTACATCGGTCGAGCCTATCCGGTCAATCGTTTCATATAAGAGAAAGGCTACAGCGACAAGCAGAAGTATAGTATTGAACAGAGCAGCCAGGATGGTCGATCGTCTAAGACCGTAAGTAAATTTCATTGTAGGTTTTCTTTCTGAAAGCAGGATCGCAATCCATGAAAAGACCAGGGCGACGACATCACTGAAATTATGTCCGGCATCCGAAACAAGTGCCATTGAGTTAGAGAGAAATCCATAGATCACCTCCAGGACAATAAATATTACATTCAGGGCAATTCCTGCCTTAAAAGCGTTTCCAATATGCCCTAACGGTGTATGTTGATGATCATGTGCCAAAACTCACTCCCTTTTAATCGTATAACAAAAATTAAGTAAATGGGTTGAGCTGATATACTGAATCCGGAAAGACTAATAAAAAGTGCACATTTATTTTATCTCAATCGCTTTGACAATTGCAACAATCAACGGTATAAAGATTACTCCAAGAAAAACAGGCAGGAACCAGCCACCCAATCCGGAAGAGCCTCTTGTTGCCGTTACAAATATTTTATATTCTATAATCAGCGACAGGCACATTATCACAAATTTAATATACCTGATGAGTCGCGTTGCTATTGTATATTGTCGTTCAGCATTATCAGCCGTAATCTTTACCGGGTAATTAAAAATATACGGATACCTGTTAAGTATTGTCATTCCCACAAACATAATGGTCCCAATGATTGGTGAGATAAAAAAAGTTCCCTTCCCACCGTAATCATCAACCTTTCCTGCTGCATTAAAATGAGTTGGTATTGAATCGGGAAGTGATGAGTATTTCAGAATAACAAGAATCCATATCAGGACAAAAGAAATCCATCCCAGTATCTCAAGTAAAAGATCGGCATTATTAAATGCAGGCCTGGTCTTCGGTCTCTTTTCAAACGAATCCATTAAAAAATGATTGTAAGTCAATAATCACTTTTACTTCACACTCATCTCCACGGTTTTGATATTCCATCCCTCTACCTTAAGGTACGGATCATCACCATCCAGGAACTTTTTATCGAAGCTTACTTTGATAACTTTCTTTTCTCCAGGCAATAATGAAACGTAGTTATCATCCCAGAAAACTGGTAAAACTGGTTCAAGCGAAGTTTTTTTAAGAAGCTTTGGATTTACTGCAAAAGCCAGTTCCTTCCCCGGGTTCTCAAGAGTAACAGTAAATTTATAATTATTCCCATCTTTCTCTATTGGTGAGGCGGAAACATTAATTTCTGTCAGGGGCAGATTGTCGAGACCTGTAAAATCAGCATTCTCATCGCCTTTGGCACTTAACCAGTAGAAGTTGGATGACACCGGTTTACCTGAAGCATCTTTCATATTAAGTTTCAGGAAATAAATATCTGTGGTCTTTTCCGGAATCTCAAGTTTAAAGACGGGAACAGCCGAATCGGGACCGGCATCTGATGTCATTCCCTGTGAGCCTATCTGATTCATATTAAAATCATAGAGTTTTGCCGTTACAGTAAGGTCCCTGAATTCTTTATAGAATGAATTCACGATCTTAATAACACTGTCGTTATAGCAGTACTGCACATGAAGTGGTTCGCATGCAGTCCTTGCTCCGTAAAATGCACCGTTGGGATTAAAGAAATAATCATAAAACTGCCAGTACATCTTGGGCCATGCCGAATTATACATCCAGTATATTATACCGCTCGAACGGTATTTATTACCTGCATAAGCTTCAAACATAGCTTTTACAGCCTCGTTCTGGAATACCTGAGATTTCATCGAATACTCTTCTACTGTAGAAGGTGTACCATAGCGGGAATCAAGTGCTTTACGGGCTATGGGATAAAATGCCTTATGAAGGCGGATATTCCACGATTCGCTGATTGGCCACAGGTCTTTTTCAGGCATCATCATCCGCATCGTTTCCATGGGAGGAAGCTGTTCACCGCCGGGACCGGCTTCGGTGTTGAACTCAAGCTTTGAATACCAGTATGAAGGGGGGAAATAAGCATAAACGGTAGGGTAAGGCCCCATCCACACCCCGGTTAACCCGGCTATTTTACTAGCGGCCTGTGTTGCTGATGACTCATAGGGCCTTGTATTGTCGTATTCATCAAGTACCTTTATATATCTTGATTCAACCTCAGGTGGCGGATAATTATCACTCCCATAAAGCCATGTAAACACAGAAGGATGATTCCGCAGATGCACAATCTGATCTTTCCAGCTTTCTTCTGCCACATCTGCTATATGAGGAGTCCAGTTCTTCCATCTTTCCCAGGAGCTGCAGCAGCACCAACCCACCATTAACAGGATCCCTTCTTCATCGCATTTTTCAAAAAGGTAATCGGATCCCCGCGGAGCTTCCATCCTGAGAGCATTGAGGTTCATCTGTTTTGCATAAGCAATATCTGCGTCAATGCGTTCATGTGAAGGTCGCAGCATTAGGTCCTGAACATATCCGCCACCCCTTATTACAATATTTTTACCGTTGATCTGGAATACTTTAGTATGGAACTTATCAAAGTTGTTCATCCAAGAAGTAATTTCCCGTATACCGAACCTTACTTTTCGCGCGTCAGTAACCTTTCCTCCCGAAATAAAACTCAGGTTAAGGTCATATAAATTCTGTGGACCCACGGTATGAGGCCACCAAAGTCGCGGGTTATTTACCACAAGCTGGCTGTAATTCTCCGGGGAAAAGCTTACAAGTTTTGTTTCTCCCGGTGCAAGTGAGACATCCTTCGAGAATGAAATATTTTCAATCGTTCCCGTAAGTTTCCCGCTGACAGCTTTGGAATCCACATTATGAACCTCAGCTGTAACTGTCAGTTTAGCCTTGTCTGTTTTTGGCAGGTCAAGCTTAGTGACCACATAAGGATGTTCAATAGTCACGTCTCCTGTAGATTCAAGAACCACGTCATACCAGATTCCCATTCCCCTGTCGGGAGAAGTAGGATTCCAGTCGACCCAGGTAATTGTCAGATCCATCCCCCTGGGCGGAAATATCTCAAGAGCCAGGCAGTTATCCTTACCGGGAAGAGCTGCATCTGTTATATCAAGGTTAAATAGCCTGTATGCCCCTTCAACCGTAGATGTATCAGCAATGAGTTTGCCATTGAGCCATACATTGGCCTTATAGTTTACACTATGGAACTTAAGCCATGTATGCTTACCTTCAAAACCTGCAGGTATTTTGAAAACGGTACGATACCACCAGGGCACCATGTAAGGGCTGTCGGGAGGCATTTGCCTGTTACGAGATGTTATTGCACCCGGCAGATTAAGGATATTAGTCCCATAATACGGATCAGGGTACACTTTGTCTGCCACAAGCGTTGCCAGTACAGTGGAAGGCATCGTTGCGGGATACCAGGTATCAGCATTAAAATCACGGGACGATATCATCGTGCCATTATCTCTGACTACACCGGATGACTGTATTGCCCAGTTGTCGCGCAGGATAATCTTTCCGTTATCAGCCTTCTGAGCAAGACAGCCGGCTGATATTAAAATCAAAACAGAAAATGTAAGTACATAAAGTCTTTTCATGAGGTTATAATTTTGAAATTAAAGATCGCCTAAAACCACATGCTGACAGTTTAAAAAGCTACTGCCCTGTAATAATGGAACATGCGGATTCAAATTTTGGTTTTTTTATTTCTGAACCATAACAGCTTAGGAATAATAAAGTTAATAAAAAAAAAGAAGCACTGTTTGGATGCTTTATAAATAACAACATTTATTTACTTCAAATCGGAGAGGGATTTTTCATGTTATATATTTAATACTATCTTTAATCCCCTATCCAAACCTATAATAAATTTAATCTATGAGTGTCGCAAATACTTCAAATGGCTCCGGGCCCGGTCTTAAAAGAGCCCTTGGATTATCTTCCCTTATACTTTACGGTATTATTCTTATTCAGCCAACAGCACCTATGCCTTTGTTCGGAGCTGCAGCAACCCTTGCCAAGGGACATGTAGTAACAACAATACTAATTGGTATGGTAGCA
>DATFLA010000255.1:0-8379 GCA_035268305.1 Bacteroidales bacterium
TATGACAGGGTAAGAAAGAAGAAGGAACTGGCATCACATTCACAACCATCGGACTGGCTGTTCGTCGTATGGTTATTTTTGATGGGCCTGTCTGCATTTTTTGTCAGATTGTTTATCGATGCAGGTCTTCTTCCTGATAACAGGTGGCTTTACATGTTTCACATGATGATACTTGTCCAGTGGGCTGTCATTATTGTCCCTTTCGGTAAATGGACCCACTTCCTTTACAGGTCGTTTGCAATGTATTTTGAAAAATTGCTTAACTAATATTTAAACGGGCTGCAATGCCAGGCATTGCAATCTCCATATAGCTGCTGCAAAAAGCTGAATGAATATTATAGTTTTAACAAAGTGTTAACTAATTATTCTTGGTGCGGTCAACAAAATTTAATAATTTTATTATTCGCTAAATAAGAATGATTCTCATTTGAAAATAACTCTTTTATGTCGGACACACCTGCAATACGGATACTGGTAGCAAACAGACTGAAAGTTACAGCTCAAAGAGTTGCTGTGCTAGAAGTATTGCTAACCAGCAAAGACCACCCGGATGCAGAAATGATTTTCAATTCTTTAAAGGAAAAACATTTATCCGTTTCCCAGGCAACAATATACAAAACACTTGAAGTATTTTTCAGGAAGGGAATAGTAGTAAAGGTACATACTGATAAGGATCCTGTCAGGTATGATCCGGTGCAGGAACGCCATCATCATCTCTTCAGCGCTGAATCTGACCGGATAGAGGATTTTATCGACAGTGATCTCGACAGTATCCTGGATGAATACATAAAAGAGAAGAAAATACCCGGATTTGAAGTCAAAGATATCAGGTTACAGATAATTGGCAGGTTCAGAGATAAAAACAAAAATAGTTAATAATTTAAATACTGAAGACTATGGGACAAAAAGGAAGATCGATCGTTAAAATGGATGTTGATGAACTTATTAATCTGCTTAATAAAGCGCTGGCAGATGAGTGGCTTGCCTACTACCAGTACTGGATAGGTGCTAAGGTTGTCAAAGGTCCGATGAAGGATGCCGTCATTGCCGAGCTCACCCTTCATGCCACAGAAGAGCTCAGTCATGCTGAATTACTTTCCACAAGGATAGTTCAGCTTGAAGGAACTCCCGTCCTCTCCCCTGCCGATTGGATGAAGCTGACCAATTGCGGTTATGACGTACCTTCTGATCCTTACGTGGAGGAGATACTTAATCAGAATATCAAAGGAGAACAGTGTGCAATTAAGACCTATAGTGAACTCCTCGATATAACTAGGGAGGGTGACCCTGTCACTTATAACATCATACTTACAATTCTTTCGCAGGAAGTTGAGCATGAGGAGGATCTCTCATCACTGAAAGAGGACCTCGATCTAATGTTATCAAGGAACAGACGTTAAATGAACCGGAAATAAACAAAAAACCAACTGGTAAATTTTTATCAATTAAAAACTCTTATCATGGAAGAAAATCAGATTACTCCGATGCCACGTATTGGCGACAAAGCGCCATCATTCAGCGCTGTAACCACACAGGGAGAAATAAACTTCCCGGCAGACTATTCAGGAAGCTGGGTCATCCTATTCAGCCATCCTGCTGACTTTACACCGGTATGCACCTCCGAGTTCATCACTTTTGCCAGTATGGAAAAGCAATTTGAAGAGGCTGGCTGCAAGCTTGTTGGTCTTTCTGTCGACGGCCTCTACAGCCATATAGCATGGCTCCGGACAATTAAGGAAAAGATCGAGTATAAGGACATGAAAAATGTGGAGGTCAATTTTCCGCTTATCGAAGACATAACAATGGAAGTTGCCCAGAAATACGGCATGATACAGCCGGGTGAAAGCTCTACAAAAGCTGTACGTGCGGTATTTTTTGTAGATCCTAAAGGAATTATAAGGGCAATAATATACTACCCTCTTAGCCTGGGCCGGAACTTTGATGAGCTATACAGAGCTCTGATCGCTATGAAAGCAGCTGATGAATTTTCTATTGCAACACCTGCCGACTGGCAGCCCGGTGATGATGTAATCGTCCCCACAGCCGGATCGTGCGGAGTAGCAAAGGAAAGAATGGAGAACAAGAAGGATATGAAATGTTATGACTGGTTCTTCTGTACCAGGCCTATTGCCAAAAACACTGTTCTTAAAAAAGTTCTTAAACAATAATAAAGTTCATCTGTTTAAAAAATGAGCCGCAGATAAAGCGACATGTTTCAGCCTGATTGTGTTAGTGGTGTTTTGATTATCATATTTATTTCAGGCTTTAACAATAATTGTTTTATTTGCGGCTGATTTTTTATTAATTTTTATTTTACACTTACATGAACGAATTTGACATCAAAGCATTGAACTGGGACCAGAACCCTATGATATGGAACCGTGCAAATGCCATCGCAGAGCAGATAAAAAAGAATGTCCCTCTAAGTAAAAACATGACAGCACTTGAATTCGGTGCAGGAACAGGAGTAACAAGCTTTATCCTGAAGGATCTGTTAAAGGAGATAACATTAATGGACAACTCCGCAGAAATGTTCAGGATTATGAAAAATAAAATAAAAGATTCAGGTGTTACAAACCTTAAAGCCGTCGATTTTAACCTCGAAACGGAACAATATAAAAACGGAACATTTGATTTTCTTTTTAACCAGATGGTCCTTCATCATATTACAGATATTCCGGGAATTATTAAAAAATTCTATAACCTTCTTAACCCCGGCGGATACATTGCCCTGGCCGATCTGTACCCTGAAGACGGATCATTTCATGGAGATGGATTTACAGGCCATAAGGGATTTGACCCGGAAGAAATATCAAAACTTTTGTCTGCACAGGGCTTTTCAGATGTAAGCTACAGGAAATGCTATACAATGAATAAACAAATAAGCGATACTGTTAAAAAAGAATTTGACATTTTCCTGCTTACTGCCCGGAAACCTGCCCGCTAAGGAAATGTTTACCGATAACAGGACATAACTTAAGAAAGTCCTGTTTTTCTGAATAATATACGCAAAATAGTCGGTTATTTTTTTGCATTATGAACGCAGGTTCATTATCTTTACTAAAAAAGAACCATGAAAAAGCCGATTATTATCAAACTCCTGATCATATTACCGCTGATATTGTTCGCTGACTATATCATAATGGCATTATTTGGGTGTGTTACCTGTCTTTTTGGTTTTGGAAAGGATTTTTATTGTGGTCCTTTTTGTCTTGCCGGAAAAATAATTTTAGCTTTGTCTTTGATATTCTTTGGTTATATAATATACCCGGATATCAGGGCATTGTTTAAATTAAGCAGAGATGGCGCGGCCAAACAAAAGCAGAAAGATATCTAATCCCCCCAAGATGAAAGGCTTCAAGCCATTCGGGATGCCGTTCTGCAAAATTGATCCCGTGGCTTTGAAATTTGAGGAATACGAAAGTATCCGTTTGATAAATTACGACAATCTCTCCCAGGAAGAGGCTGCGAAAAAAATGAATATTTCACGGCCTACATTCACCAGGATATATAACAGGGCTTTAAAACAAATTGCCAAATCATTTGTTGAAGGTAAAGCCATAGAGATAGAGGGTGGTGATTACTTTATGGATAATGAATGGTACCGCTGTAAAAAGTGTTTTAAGCTCATTAAAGGACTGGAGAATCACTCAAAATGTAAAGACTGTGCTTATTACGGTGACAGCGAGCTTGTTAAGTTGAACTAAGGATATATATTTATGGAGATTGTTTTTGAAGGAGGAAAGGTTGTTACAGCATTACAAAACGGACACAGAATTAAAACAGACCAACCCCTTGATAACGGAGGTCAGGACCTTGCTCCTGCCCCTTTTGACCTTTTTATGGCATCTATCGGAACCTGTGCAGGTATATATGTTAAATCGTTCTGCGACAGGAGAAATATACCTACCAAAGGGATAAGAATATTTCAGAATATAGAGTACAGTGATGAGACTCATCTTCCGGTCGATGTCACAATAGATATTAAACTACCGCCCGATTTCCCGGAAAAATACAGGGCAGCTGTAGTCAGTGCTGCCGAACTTTGTGCAGTAAAGAGATCTATTGCCAATCCCCCGGTTTTTAATATTAAAACATCAATCGCAAATTAATCCTGAGCAGAGCCGGGAAAATTTCATAATCCAATATAAGTAATGAATAAAATGAAAATAGCAGTACCCGTAACAAGCGGGAACCTAGTAGACGGACATTTTGGTCATTGTGAATCATATGGTGTATACACAATTTCCGAAAACAATGAGATAGAAAACATAAAAAAAGTAGATTCACCACAGGGATGCGGGTGTAAATCTGACATAGCATCTGTACTTGCTTCCGATGGTGTTTCGGTAATGCTTGCAGGGGGGATAGGTGGCGGAGCCATTAATGTTCTTAATAACAGCGGCATAGAAGTTATTCGCGGATGTTCAGGAGATGCCTCTGAGGTTGTCAGTCTCTACCTTAAAGGCATGGTTCATGACAGTGGTAACAGTTGCAATCACAACCATTCAGATCATATTCACGGACACTCCTGCAGTCATATCTGAAATACGCCTTTCCTATCCTTTAACGGATAGTGTAATACGATACTCATAATTTTCAAATACGAAAATAAAAGAGTAAATTAAGAGGTCATAGTACTGATTCGTAACATGGAGACCATAGTACACAGACCTCTTAATTCGATATGGCTCAAAGCCTCTGTAATTGGAAGCTTCTGGGCATCAGTTGAGATAATACTGGGCAGTTTCCTGCACAATCTTAAAGTACCTCTTTCCGGAACTGTATTATCCTTCATAAGTGTTTACCTGATGGTTGCTTTTCTGCAGGTATGGAAAGAGAAAGGACTTGTGATAAGGGCAGGTCTTATTTGCGCACTTATGAAATCAATTTCCCCCAGTGCTCTTATAATTGGTCCTATGATAGGCATTTTTTCCGAAGCACTCCTACTTGAGATTTTCATACTACTTTTGGGACGCAATCTGGTCAGTTATATCACAGGTGGAGCATTTGCTGTTCTGAGCGCCATACTTCACAAATTTGCGAGCCTGCTTGTAATGTACGGTTTCGACTTTGTTAAAATACTTAATGCACTGTACCAGTTCACTGTAAAACAAATACATCTCCCCGGCATTGATCCTTTAAACCTTATTGTTATTATTGTCATAATCTACATGGCGACAGGCGCCCTGGCATCAGTTTCAGGTTACATTACAGGGAAAAAATATATGTCCGGTCGTGCGAAACACATAATTAGCAGCAGCATTAACATAGAATATGATACTAAGAAACCATTTGAGACACAGAGCCATGGTTATTCAGTTATATATCTCATCAGTAACATTGCCGTCCTGGTCATTAGCCTTCTTATAATCAATTCGGGGCAATATATATTCACCTGGATTATTCCACCGGCTTATATAATCTTCTGTATCATCCACTACAGATCTTCGCTTAAAAGGTTCCGCAAGCTTTCCTTATGGATCCAGTTCATTTTAATAACAGCCGTGGCAGCTTTTTTATGGAATAGTATATCGGGCGAAGGATTCTTTTCAATGACAGGTCTTGTTGCAGGCCTGAGAATGATAGGCAGGGCAATTGTTGTGATAATTGGTTTTGCCGCAATAAGTATTGAGCTAAAAAACCCTGTGATAAAGTCAGTGCTATACGGCAGGGGCTTTGCCAGTCTTTACCAGTCGCTGAACCTTTCCTTTTCAGCACTTGGTTCAATAATTTCTTCATTACCGGAATCACGTAACTTTTTTAAACAGACACGTTCGCTCATCCCACGCATCCTTAAACAAGCCGAATACCTGCTGGACATCTTTGAAAAAGAAGATAGTAACAGGTCATCTGTTCTCATTATCACCGGAGATATCAGGCAGGGGAAAACGACCTTCCTGGGAAAAGTCATTGAAATCCTCAGGCAAGAAAATATTAAGTTTTCGGGATTCCTCTCTTCAGGTATAGACAGGAATGGAGAGAGGATGGGATTTGAGCTTTTTGACCTTAAAAATTCAGTTTCCACTGAATTGTGTACGAGGATACCATCGCGTGAATGGCTGCATTACGGAAGCTTTTATTTTAATCCGGAGGGACTGAAAAGAGGATATGAAATACTTGATCCGGCAAACCTTGGTGACACCGATATTGTTGTTATTGATGAAATTGGGCCCCTGGAACTTAACAACAAGGGATGGAATCGCCCTGTTGAGGTAATCTGTAATAACATGAAAATATTTCAAATCTGGGTTGTACGCCGGGCTGTTATAAAACAGGTTATGAGATAATGGAAGACAGGAGATATATATATTGCAGATATCAGCACCGACACTACGGGAGATGTAGTACGTCTCCTAAAAGAAATTCTGGGCAGGTAAAGATTAAACTTTCCACCGGACAGGATGCAACTGATTTAAGACAAAAAAGCTGATCCCATTATCGTGGTCAGCTTTAATTGTTTTATGTAAGTGTTTTTTATTATTCTCTGATTGACAGGATATTACCATCTAACTAATCCTTTTTACGGGTTGTAATGCCAAATGGCAGGTACAAAGGACAAAAACTCAAAAGGCTTGTAAGTAAAAACACAACTGCTACTACAAGGAGTACAATTCCGAGTGTGCCTGTAATAGTGTGTGTAAAATAAAGTACGGCTACGATGACAGCAATCAGTGTCCTGATAACCTTGTCGATTGTTCCCATGTTCTTTTTCATAACAAAAAAATATTAGTTAATAATACCAAATTTAATCTAATTCTTTGGCAATCGCCATAGCCGCTATTGTACCATCGGCGACTGCAGTTGTTATCTGCCGGTATTTCTTACTAATCACATCACCAATAGCATAGATATCTTCCATGCTCGTCCTCATATCCTCATCCGTTTTAATATAGCCCCATTTATCAAGTTCGAGGTGTTCTTTAAACAGGTCTATGTTTGGTCTCATACCGATAAAGATAAACACTCCATCGCTTAACAGTTTCTGGCGTTCTTTTGTTCTGAGATTTTCTATTTCCGTTATCATTTTATCGCCTTCACGTCTGAAAGTCCTGGGTTCATGCTCAAAAACAATATCAATCTTTGTGTTATTCAGCACTTTATCCTGTGCTTTTTTATTTGCAGTGAGTTTATCAAACTGGTGAACCATTGTAAGCTTCTTCGCAAACCTTGTCAGGTATTCAGATTCCTCAACGGCAGAGTTTCCTCCTCCGATAACTATAATATCCTTATTGTCAAAGTATTTACCATCGCATGTTGCACAGTATGATATTCCCTTCCCCTTCAGTTCTTTTTCACCTGAAGCACCTGTATGATTTGGAGTTGTACCTGTAGCTATTATTATTTTTTTTGCCCTGAGAGTCTCGTATTCATCAATTACTACTTCCTTCTTTTCCAGGTCGACCCTGGTAACATCAACAGCAACTTTATAAATAGTGCCACACTGCTTGGTCTGTTCGCTCATATAATGAGATAACATGTAACCGGCCTGTGGTTCAATAAAGCCGGGATAGTTGGATACTTCATGGGTTGTTGAGACATTTCCTCCGGGAAGGGCAATATCAACGAGTACAGTGTTAATCTTCGACTGGCAAAGATAAAGACCGGCAGTCAGTCCACCCGGACCAGCGCCGAGGACAATTACATCGAATTCTGATACTTTTGGTTTAATATTATTCCTGATCTCCGTTACTCTTGTATGATGCAGCATATTGTCAAGATTATGGACAATATCAGATCTTTTTATGCCTCCAGCAAGCCGTTCTCCGGTCTCCTTACCATTTTCAAAAAACAGCAATGTCGGTGATCCTTTGACACCCAGGCTCTCTGCCAGTTCCCTGTTCTCCTGCCTGAATATTTTAAGGAACTTAACATCCTTACCATACAGGTTAGACAGATCTTCGAACTTGGAAGCAAGGGCTTCACAGGGGGGACATTCGGTGGAATAGAAATCAAGAATTACTTTATCTGCCCCAAGGACTTCACTTTTAAATTCAGCTGAATTTATCTCTTTCATTTTATTTGTATTATTCAGATTGACTTTACAGGCTGATATTTTCAAAATAAGCTGAGAATCCCAGCTCAAGCAGTTCCTTTACCGGGCGGCAGTCGGAAGAGCATATCCGGCCTGTACTGTTCCGTGCAACAGAACCACATCCTCCACCACAGGCAAGCTGCACGGGGCAGTCTTTACATTCAGGTATTGAAGTAACATCACGTTTTTCCCATTCTTCAATTATGTCTTCTTTACGCGTTACTGAAGGATAGAATGTACCCAACATCTCGTCAGCCTTACCAACAGTTGCGGTACAGGAATAGATACTCCCGGTATAATCAAATGCCCATTCGGTTTTGCATGCCGGGCAAGCATCAAAAAGA
>DATFLA010000256.1:0-5693 GCA_035268305.1 Bacteroidales bacterium
GGTGTTGTCGAAAACCGAGATACCATAAACACCTGCACCATAGTAGTTACCTATATCTTCCCATGTCCAGCCCCGTGGGACAGGTTGGAAATCGTAATATGAATCGTCTGATAAAATTCTTCCACTTATCTTTTTAATACCTTTATTTTGTATATCAGAAACCCAGTTATCGGGGAAATTGCCATAATGACCGGTAAAATATGGTGAACCAAGGGCCGGATCACCACCACCTTTTATTATAATATCTCCGGAAAGCCTGCCTGATTTATTATTAAGCCTGCCTGAATAGAATACTGAGGTTGTAAAGGTATAATCAGGGCCTAATAATTCCAGGGCTACTGCCGTGGTTAGCAATTTCATAACCGATGCTGGAGCCAGACTTTTTTCCTTATTGTATCCTGTTACAGCTTTCCCTGTGGTAGCATCGATGACACAGAAAGACAGGGTTGCATTTTGCATGGAAGAATCAGCAAGAAAATCATCCAGGGCCTTTCCCTGTGAAAAAGAAGGTGCAGCAAAGATCACACATAACAATGTTATAAATAAGCTTCGCATTGCTATGCATTTTTATTTTGTTCCATAGTCGACAAAAGTCCGCACGCTGCATTAATGTCCACACCCCTGCTTGCCCTTACAGTTGTTAAAATCCCTTTAGCATTTAGAGCTTCTTTGAAATCATTTGTTGTTTTGGCATCGGGACTTACGAACTCAGAACCGGGTATCGGATGAAAACGAATTATATTTATCCTGCATTTAATTCCGTTAAGTATTCTTGCCAGTTCCTTTATGTGAGCTGGAGTGTCGTTAATACCTTTGAAAAGGATATATTCAAAAGAGACTCTTCGCTGGCTGTTGATTTCGAAATTACGGATTACATCAAGTACATCTTTCACGGTATTGGTTCGCTGTACAGGCATCAGGTCACGTCTTTCTTCGTCGAATGGGGAATGGAGACTGACTGCCAGATGGCAACGGCTTTTCTCAAGGAATTCTTTTATTCCGTTCAGTAACCCTACTGTACTCACAGTTATACGAGTGGGACTCCACCCATAACCCCAGGGTGAAGTAAGTATCTCAAGGCTCTTCAGGACTTCTGTCAGGTTATCAAGGGGTTCCCCCATCCCCATATATACTATGTTTGTTAGCTTACTGAATTCGGGAATGCTCCTGAACTGGTTTAATATCTCATTTGATGACAGGTTCCCCTGGAAGCCCTGTTTGCCCGTCATACAGAAAACACAGCCCATTTTACAGCCCGACTGTGATGATACACAAATTGTGGCACGATCAGTTTCAGGTATATATGCTGTTTCAATAAATCTGGTATTAAGGACCCTGTACAGGTATTTCTTTGTTCCGTCGGTGCTCTCAGACACACTCACCGGAGCTTCAAGACCATATTCATATTCATTTCCGATAATATCCCTTGTCTTCTTTGACAGGTTTGTCATTTCTTCAACTGAGCTGATATCTTTTTTATATAACCAATCGGCTACCTGTAGTGCAGTATAACCCGGCAGCTTGAATCGCTTTGTGACAGCTATCAACTCATTCAGTGTCTTTCCAAATAGTTTCTCTTTTGTCATTCAATAATCCATTATCTGTCATTTATGGTTTCCAGCACGGAGACATCCGTTTCAGCTACATGCTCCACGCTTTGCACCGTACACCTCCCTCACACATCTATCTCACCCTGGAATACAAAAGTGGCCGGACCGGACAACCAGATATCATTAATATTCTTTCCTGACATCTTCATCGACACTGACAGATCCCCCCCCCTGGTCCTGACATTGACAGTATTAGTGTCAAATTGTCCTGAAATGACTGCAGCAATGGCAGAGGCTGTTACTCCTGTTCCGCAGGACAGAGTTTCCGCTTCCACGCCCCTTTCGAATGTTCTTACAAAAATACCTTCCTTTTCCTTCTCCACGAAATTGACGTTGGTACCGCCCGGTGCAAAATCTTCCGACCACCTTATTTCTTTTCCTTCGGAATCAACATCTATATTATTCACATTGTCTCTGAAAACAACATAATGTGGCGACCCGGTATTTATGAAGTAGTTGTTATTAATCAGTCCGGGATCCTTAATGTCGTTCATTTGCAGCCTGATAATACCTTCTTCGGATATTGCCTTATGAGTGCCGTCAATAGCCTTAAAACGCATTGATTTGCCGGCTATTCCGGCTTTTATGGCGAAATCGGCAGAGCATCTTCCTCCGTTTCCGCACATCGTACTCTCGAAGCCGTCAGCATTAAAGTACTGCATTTCGAAGTCGTAGTCCATATTATCCGATATAAGTATCAGACCATCAGCTCCTATCCCGAATCTGCGATTGCAAAGCCGGATAATAAGTTCAGAGTCATCAGGATTAAAAATACCTTTCCTGTTGTCAATTATTATAAAGTCGTTTCCGGCTCCCTGATATTTGTTAAATTGCAGTATGGCCATTGTTAAATTGAAGTTAAATCTTTGTAAAATATTGAAGATCATCATTGAAATGCATGATCTTTGATAAACAAAAATACAATATTTTGGTTGTAAAGATATCATTCTTTTGTTAAGGCATGAAAATTGAGATACAGGCATGAGCAAAAGATAAGTTTAATTAAAAATAATAGATCATGAAAGGAAAGTATTTGTTAGGGGGCGTTTTTACAGCGTTGCTGGGGGCAGCAATAGCACTGTTCGCCTACACCAAGTTAGTCGACAGACCCTCTGTTATAGTGGAGAAGGATAGTTCAGGCATTACAACTCCCGGAGCACAAACATATTTGACATCTATGGAGATGCAGGAAAGTCCTATTGACTTTACTTATGCTGCCGAGCAGACTGTACATGCGGTTGTTCATGTACATACAAAGACAGTGATGGGTAACCAGCCTGAAAACCCTATAATGCAGTTTTTTTACGGTGACAGGGAAAACAGTAAGCCCAGGGTGGCAAACGGATATGGATCAGGCGTAATAATATCGAGTGACGGTTATATTGTTACAAATAATCATGTTATCGAAGATGCCCAGACGGTAGAGGTTACACTGAATGACAAAAGGTCATTTACTGCAAAGATAGTAGGACGTGATCCTGATAGTGATATTGCCCTGCTGAAAATAGACGCTAAGGATCTTCCATATATTAAATTTGGCGATTCAGATAATCTGAAAATAGGACAATGGGTTCTTGCAGTTGGAAATCCTTTTAACCTGACATCTACTGTTACAGCAGGTATTGTCAGTGCACTGGGAAGAAGTCTTGGTCTTAATGAGGGTACCTATCATATTGAGTCTTTTATTCAGACCGATGCTGCTCTTAACCCGGGTAACAGTGGTGGAGCACTTGTCAATACACAGGGCCTGCTTGTTGGTATAACCTCGGCAATTATTTCACCTAATGGTGCTTATGCCGGTAACTCATTTGCCATACCTGTAAGCATTGTAAAGAAAGTTGTAGATGATCTTAAGCAGTACGGACATGTACAGAGGGCTCTCATTGGTGTAAACATCCAGGATGTTGATCAGAAAACTGCTGATAAACTCGATCTTAAGTCGGTAAATGGTGTTCTTGTAAGCGGAGTAACTGATGACGGGGCAGCCAAGGCAGCCGGACTGAAAGAGAATGATGTTATAGTTAAGTTTAACGGAGTTCCGACCAACACAGTTTCCGAACTTCAGGTACAGGTTGGAAAATGCAGCCCGGGCGACAAAGCCAGTGTTACATACATAAGAGGCGGAAAGGAAAACACAGTGCAGCTAACGCTTAAAAACCAGGCCGGAACAACAGGAGTTGTTACAGCTGCCATGACTGACAATACTGTTTTTGGAGCCAGCCTTGTCCCGCTTAGTCCGGATGAGATGGAATCACTCAATGTCAACTATGGAGTAAAAGTTACCGATCTGAAAGATGGTAAATTCAAAGCTATCGGGATGTCTCCGGGGTATATCATACTGACTATTAATGGTAAGAAAGTAAGGTCTGCCAGTGATGTCAGAAATTATACCGATAATGAGAAATCACTAAAATCTATTGGTGGCATTCAGCCCGATGGATCCATCCTTAATTACCAGTTTGGAAACTAAATAAAGGCTAATATATAAAATGTTGTATATCAGGGGATTTATAAAAATAAGTCCCCTGAATGCAACAATAATGAAATATTTTTGTTATTACAACAATAAAGCAATATCTTTGCGGAAATTTTTTCGGAGGCATTAATGAGACAGCTAAAAATTACCAAATCCATAACCAACCGCGAGAGTGCATCACTCGACAAATATTTACAGGAGATTGGTAAGGAGGAGTTGATATCGGTGGAAGAGGAAGTTGAATTGGCCCAGCGTATAAAGAAAGGCGACAGAGCTGCTCTTGAAAAACTCACCAAAGCAAACTTACGTTTTGTAGTTTCTGTAGCAAAGCAATACCAGAACCAGGGACTTAGTCTTCCAGATCTGATTAATGAAGGAAATCTTGGACTGATAAAGGCTGCAGAAAAATTTGATGAGACACGTGGTTTCAAATTTATTTCGTATGCCGTTTGGTGGATCAGGCAATCTATCCTTCAGGCTCTTGCTGAACAATCAAGAATAGTAAGGTTACCATTAAACCAGGTTGGTTCTCTTAATAAGATAAACAAAGCATTTTCTAAGTTTGAGCAGGAAAATGAACGAACACCATCTCCCGAGGAGCTGGCTGATGTTCTTGAACTGCCAAAGGAAAAGGTAACCGACACACTTAAGGTATCAGGCAGACATGTATCTGTGGATGCTCCATTTATAGAAGGAGAGGATAACAGCCTGCTGGATGTGCTTACAAACACCGACTCACCTGTAGCTGACAAGCTGCTGATGGATGAGTCCTTATCACGTGAAATATACAGGGCTCTCGCCACTCTGACCGAAAGGGAAAGGGATATAATCAGGTTCTTTTTTGGTATTGGATGCCAGGAAATGACTCTTGAGGAAATAGGAGAGAAATTCGGTCTTACCCGTGAAAGGGTACGGCAGATTAAAGAAAAAGCTATCAGACGATTAAGACATACCTCCAGGAGCAGGCTTCTTAAAGGCTACCTGGGTTAAAATATTCGTACTTCTGAAAATAAAGGCGTTCTTATTAGGATCGCCTTTATTTTTATATCGGCATGATGAAAACAAGTGTAAGAGGACAGGATTTTTGTTGTCAGCATGAAGGATACTAAGTATTTTAGCAGTAGTAAAAATAACAGCAGGTAATGGATTTTAAGCTAATATCGGACTTTAACCCAACAGGCGATCAGCCTGAAGCTATAAGACAGCTTGTGGAAGGACTGAACAATGGAGTTCCATTCCAGACTCTCCTGGGTGTTACCGGGTCAGGTAAGACTTTTACAATTGCCAATGTAATTGAGAAGGTTAACAGGCCTGTTCTCGTTCTTAGTCATAATAAAACTCTGGCTGCCCAGCTTTACGGTGAATTTAAACAGTTTTTCCCTGAGAACAGGGTTGAGTATTTTGTGTCATATTATGACTACTACCAGCCAGAGGCCTACCTGCCCGTTTCGGATACATATATTGAAAAAGACCTCTCGATAAACGAGGAAATTGAGAAGCTCAGGCTCAGTGCAACCTCCTCGCTGCTGTCAGGAAGATCAGATGTTATTGTCGTTTCTTCAGTATCGTGTATTTACGGTATAGGAAATCCCGACGACTTTCATTCC
>DATFLA010000257.1:0-4326 GCA_035268305.1 Bacteroidales bacterium
TCGAAAAAAGGATGCTCTGAACGGGCATCCTTTTTTTGTATCTGCAATAACAGGGCAGGTATATAAATTCTTTACGATAAATTCAATATGTATTAAAAATATTCTATTTTACATAATATTAATTATAGGGTTTTGTTAGCAAATTCCGCCCAGCTCTGCTGGTTGACATCCGCCTTCACTGCGTTACATCGGACACAGTAAAATCAGATATAGAGGCTGTGTAACAGCCCTATATCGGCTACGATTTTATGTCAAAGGAATTTGCGGCACTTATATTCTTTTCAGCCGCCAGAATCATATCGGTAACGAAATTATGTCAAAGCAAATTTCTTCTAACATCAATTGATATTACAGTAATGCCTTAAGGATTGCTTCGCTGTGCCCGCAATGACACTACAGTTAATAATCGTATGCGTTAACATTATAATAAATCCTGTTGACTATACCGTAATTGCGAGTTTTGTTTTGCGGAACGAAGCAATCCTCACGAACTTCACCTGGGTGATCTATACATTATGTCAAATAGAGATATTATTAATTCGTGGCTTTGTCTCTTCCACCGGCAATTAAAAGCCAGAAAATCAGGACTATTTCACCTAGAAAAGTATAAACACCTATGCCTTTACCATAATCCACAGTTAATATTCTTCCGAATCCATCAATAAGGTAACCCAGAGCAGCAATTAACAATAATATACCAAGGATGCGCTTCATATAACCGGCTTTGTAAGCCAGGAAACCAAGAAGCAATAAATGAAAACCAAATATTATAAGGCTGAATTCCCATCCATAATTGAATTTCATAAGCGATTGCATGATAACTACCTCGAATGTTCCCGTATCCTGAAATTCAGCCGGGCCTCCCCCACCGGTAATTTGGATTACATAGACCAACGAGGTAATTACAACGCCAAGCATTGTGGCATAAACTACTCTAATCCATGCTGTTAGTAAAGAAAGACTATGGTTAACAGGTTTAAATAATACATAAAGGCCCCACGCGACAATTATATCAAGTACCGCAACTATCAAAAAAAGAACTGTAGCTGCCCGGAATGATCCTGGGGAATTTAAAATATTACTCATTGTTGCTTGGGCATCACCCGGGATAAAGAGCTTCTGCAATATTGAGAAATTTGCAACCGGAGCAAGTAGAGCCATAAATATTAAAGCTATTCCGGTTATTATAGCAGCGCTTCTCAGTGATATGTCATTCTTATTATCGGCAATTATAACAGATTGATCCATAATGCTTTAATTAATGTTTCATTTATAGTTAAAAGCTCATTCCAAAACTTCAAGTTTTTCTTTTGCATAGTTATTCTCCGGACGCAGACTCAACGATTTCCTGAATTGTATAGCGGCATTAAGTGTGTCCCCGCTTTTCTGATATGCTTCCCCAAGGTTAACGTAAGCCCTCCAGTAATCCGGCCATGTATCTTTCTGCAGGGTGAATAAGCTGATTGCATCCTCAGTTTTATCTGCATCGAGATATGAAAATCCTTTATCAGTAAGAAAGCGCTTATTAAAAGGAATATAAGCAGTATCCCGTTCTTTCCTTGCGTTAAATTCTGCAATAGCGTAACCTACTCCATTTTTTGAAATGGCTTCCTGAAAGGCATTAAACCTGATACAATCAGCCACATGGCGCAAATCATTATCGCCGAAAAGAGCATTTGAATTGCCATTATGAACAATTATAATATCTTCATGCGGAATCACATATATCATCTGACCAAGGTTACCATTTGCAAAGAACTGGTATGTGGAATCATCATTTACATGTCCCCACCACTGGTATTTATAATATGTACGGTTAACTCCCGTGCCCATATATACCGGATAGTATTTCCTGGGAATTGACTTGTCTTCCCGTGTTGATTTCTCTACCCACTCCTGGGAAACAATCTGTTTACCATTCCAGTTTCCATCTTTCAGGAACAAACGGCCAAACCTTGCATAATCCAACGCCCTGGCAATTAACCTGCTGGGCATATACTCGAACCCCGATCTTTTACTATCGACGGAAAATAATGCCTCATATTCCATTATCTGCGACCACAGCTTTTTCTCTAGATATTTTGAAACAGTCATGCCTGTGGCTCTTTCAATTATAAGTCCGAGATAACTTGTATTATAATTACAGTACTGGAAATACTTCCCCGGCTCGGCTGATATCTTTACTCTCTTTAAAAGCAGCTTCCGAACATTACCGTGATAATAGCCAACGGCTTCATCGTTCCATGGTGCATGAATATTCAGAACAGGAATAAAATCAGTATTGTATCTCAGTCCGCTGCGCATCATCAGTAGATTCCTGATGGTTATTTTTCTGAAACGGATGTCGCGTTTCTCAAGTTCAGGTATATATTTGGTCATCGGGTCATTAACACCTGATATATAACCGTCATCTATGGCACAACCTATTAAAAATGAGATAAATGACTTGGCCATCGATTGTGAATGAAAGTATGAATCACGATTAAAACCATTAAAATATTTTTCATACAGTATAGTATCGTGCCTGATAAAAATAAGAGCCGTTGTTCTTGAAGCACCGGCCCATTCATCCAAAGTACCAAAACCGCCTGCAATGACCTTGTCGTGAAACAATGATTCAACATATTTTTCATCAGGGTCTCTGTAAAAATCAAAAACACTGTCCGCCGGCTTTATTTGCCTGTTAATGAAATATTTATAATCATAAACATCAGCTACATTATAACGTATTAACCTGTAAACATACCGCGGAGAATACTTAACTGATAGTACTATGACCAGTATTACAGGTAAAGACAGAAGAGTTAACAGGAAAAATTTAAGAAATTTTCTCATGCTCTGAGGTTAGGTTTAAAATTTTAACATTCTCGGCTATGAATTGTTCATAAAAAGACGTGATGTACAAGTAACAGGATGTAACTCAGAGCGCGACATCTGCGAACCGGACCGGATAACATGTTATCATGCCTGATACGTATTTTTCTATAACCATTATATTCAGCTCCTTCAGAGCTGTAATGGACAAGAGTGACAGGCCACCCCTGGCTGCGCCAGGGGTTATTAATATTGGGCTCTTTCAGAGCCGCAGTAGGCAACAAGGAGGTCGTTATTAAAGTTATATTTCTTTAGCCACGAAGTGGCTGAATATGAATAACCCCCGGTGAAGCCGGGGGTAACGGCTAACTCATGATTTAAAGCCCTGAAAGGGCTTAATATACTTGCAAATAACTGAATACTTCAGTTATTTGAGAATACCGCAAATGTAACAATTGGCAAAAAGATCCATAGCCTCCTGCTTCTTACGCCTTATATTCTCATTTCACTTCCCCCCTCTTTTTTGTTCCAGACTCTCGAGCCTCTTAGTGACCCCGGCTTTCAGTGCATTATATTCCTGTTCAGTAAGTATATTTTTTCTCTCTTCCAGCTTACTGCTGTAAAGCTCATAGTAATGTGCAGCTTTATTCCATTTACTTTCATGTTCATACATTTCACCCAGGCTGTCATATAAGTTAAGATTATCGGGAAACAGTTTATTAGCCCATAGCAAAATCTTAACAGCTCCGTCATTATCGCCGTTGAAATGGAAATCATAAGCCATCTGGTTCAGCTGATCCGGGGTAAAGGAAACTATCTCCTGTTCAAGAAGGCCTGAATAATATTCTATAAGATGATCTGCATCATAAAAACGGTATGCCAGCAGATCCTTAAGTCCGTAATATACACCCTGAGGTACAACGGTACTATGGTTATCAGTTTCTGAGAAATCCTGGCTCACAAAATATATTTTATTATCGGAGTACAGTTTTTTAAGGATTTTTGTGGCTTTTTCCCGGGCTGCCGGCCAGTCTGACCAGAATTTGCCTTCGTTGGAATGACACATATAAACAAACTTAACCTGTTTTAAGTCTGAAGAATTAAATTTCTTCAACCTTCTCACAGGCTGCTCATTATCGTATGCCAGATTAGGAGATATAAGAATATATGAATCAAACAGATCCGGCTTTTTAGTAAAGCTATACATAAGAAATGTTCCGCCATTTGAATGACCTATAGCGATCCTTCCCGGCAGTGTCCGGTAGTTACTGTCAATGTAGGGAACAAGCTCATCGCTGATAAACCCGAGAAATTTATCAGCGTTCCCCAGGAATCCCTTATAGTGTTTATACGTTTCAGGAAAATCGTTCACGGGAAGAAAGTCTTTATTCCTCTCCTCTGACACAATCCCAATAACAATCATCGGGAACTGCGAGTTATCGAGAAATGCAAGTGTTGAATGGACAAGATCAAAATACTGTCTGGCCTGGGCATCAAGGACATAAATAACCG
>DATFLA010000258.1:0-2241 GCA_035268305.1 Bacteroidales bacterium
CACTTATAAAGTGACGCATATAGTCGTGAGTATGGAACCCGATTAGATCGGCCCCCATTAATCCTTCAAGTATTTCAGCGCGTTCAGCCAGTACCCTGAACAGCTCATACGAGGGGAATGGTATATGATGAAAATACCCGATACTTATATCTGGGATTTTTTCGCGAAGGAAACCGGGAAGAAGCATCAGCTGGTAGTCCTGTATCCAGACGGTATCGCCGGGCTCAATTATCTTCAGGGCCTCGTTGCAAAACATCATGTTTACCTCTTTATAGGCTTCCCAGTACTTGCTTTCATATTCAATGTATGTGTAAAAGTAGTGGCATAAAGGCCATATAACGCTGTTGCTGTAACCTTCGTAAAAATTCTCTATCTGATCGGGCGACAGGAAAACAGGATGAAAATCATCATCAGCCAGTGTCCGGACAATATGATCCCTTTCCTTTTCGGTTTCGGGATGAAGTCCGGGCCATCCTATCCAGTGCTTCTCTGCTGATGTCTGCAGCGATCCCAGACCCGTGGCAAGGCCTCCCTCACTGCGTGAAAACACCATGGTGTCACCCTCTTTTTCTGCCTTTACGGGTAAACGGTTAGATATAATGATTAATCGCATTATCAGTTATTTGTGAATAATTAACTCGTATTGTACTAATATAATAAAAAGAGAGGATTTTTGAAAGTATTCAGTTCAGTTTCATACCTGAACCCTGCTTGCCGGATGGACCGGAGATTTATGCAGGTCTTTGTCTGCCTTTTATTACTGACGATTTGCCATCTTATCAGGGAGGCATGAAGAGATTAAAAAAGTCCATTTTATTTTTTAGTGAATAAGATTTCGGCTAACTTGTATCAATTAATATCTCACAGAAGATGCCCGGGAATAAATATTATGAAATTATTTGTTTTACGGCTTTAATCGCTTAGTGATATAACCTGTAAACTTAAATAAAATCAGCTATGGACCTGTATAATCAAAAAGACAAAAGCTATCCGCAGAAGATTATCCTGACTGTGCTTGAGTTGATCATTATAGCTGTCAGCTACTGGATACTGTTTGAAAAAGGTTACAGCAGGATCTTTCAGCCCGCTAATCCAGGCGAGGGGAATATTGTAAGGCATATCATATTGTTTTCTTTCAATATAATTGTTTTTCTCAGGATACTTGTCACGACTTTCTATTTAATACAAAGAAAAATGCCGTGGGAAGAAGCATTCAGCATACCATTTGCTTTTGCCCTGTATTATGTCGGTTTCGCTCTGTTAGGTTATAAAGCGACAATTGATATCGGACCTGTGGAATATTCGGGCATAGCGCTCTTTCTTCTTGGTTCGTTTTTGAATACCGGTTCGGAAATGGCAAGAGATTCCTGGAAGAAGGATCCGGATAACAAAGGACGTTTATATACTTCAGGATTATTTAAATATTCAATGCATATTAATTATTTCGGTGATCTTCTCTGGGTCTCTGCTTATGCCTTTGTAACAAGAAACTGGTATTCAGTGCTGATACCGGTTTTCCTGTTTTGTTTTTTTGCTTTTTATAATATTCCAAAACTTGATAAATATCTTAAATCAAAATATGGTGATCAGTTCGATGATTATCAGAAGAGGACCAGTAGGTTTATTCCCTTTATTTATTAATTAAGTTTCGGTTGAGTCACGACTTCAATAGGTAGTCAATTTCCTTTAATAAGCTATTCTTCTGTTCTCCTTTTCTGTTTCCAAGATTACTCGCTCGCTGCGTTCGCTCGTGATCCTGGTTGGGGTAGCAGATCAAAAGAAAAAGCCTGTCAAGTGTTACATTGAATTCCCATTCTCCTTTTCTGTTTCCAAGATTACTCGCTCGCTGCGTTCGCTCGTGATCCTGAGTAGGGTTGAATCAAAAGAAAAAGCCTGCCATGCTGCGCATGGCTGCGGGCTTTGTTTTTCCTTAACGCTTCCGAAAGCAAGCTTTCGTCGCAAAGAAAAAACAAAGCCCGGCACTTTCGTGCCAGGCTTTTTCTTTTGTCGGGGTGGCAGTCTGACATGCATAATGATATAATAAGATGATATATAGTCCTTTAACCTTTTAATTAAGACCATTTTATGCATATGCTTTTAATTAAAAATCTTAAATGCAATATATCAATCAATTACAAAGGCTGAAAAGGTTCAAAAAAACGGTTCAAAATACTTGCTGGTTCAAATTTTGAACCATATATTTGTCCAGTTAATCTTAGTAATTGATCTGATGAATACACA
>DATFLA010000259.1:0-2051 GCA_035268305.1 Bacteroidales bacterium
AGATTTGTGTATCTGGGCAGGATTACCACTTCAGGTATCTCAAGTGTATCATTATTAAGATATATCCCGGCTATAAAATCCTTGTTGGAAAGTGTATCGCTGATAATCATTGTTGCAGGTTTATACCCCATACTGCTGAAAACAACCGTATCTTTCTTATTTACAAAAAATGAAAATTCTCCGCTCTTTCCTGTAACAGAGCTGAAGGTCCTGTTGATCATAACCTGGGAGTTTTCTATTGGTGTCAGGGTAAGGGCGTCCATTACCACCCCATGAAACAGTATATGCTTAGTGGTGTCCTGAACTACCTGCCCCTTAGCCGGCAAGATAAATACCAGCAAACAAAAAATCATACCATATACCCTGTTTTCCCTTTTCATTCCTTTAGTGTGATTATAAGTTCCTTAAGAGTTCTTTTTGGTACATGATGATTATTCTCATCATCTCTCCAGTATTTCACATCATCATCCTTAATATCCTCAATGATCACATTCTCAACCGGTTTGCCAAGAGCCAGAACAAGCAGAATCTCATATTTATCGGGAAGTCCTGTCTCATTGCGCAGATCCTCCCTTTTAACAGAAGCTATCATACAACCGCCAAGTCCGGCTTCTGTTGCCCCCAGCATAATAGTCTGGGCAGCGATACCATGATCCACTCCAAAATTAGTAGTAATGGAGGTATCTCCCAGGATCATAATATAGCCGGTTGGCCTCTCTCCCTTTTCCGGTCCGTGCCAGTCAGTCAGGTATGCCGCCCACACCAGGTATGGAAAAATCCTCTCACAGTCCCCAGGTGAATTGAAGATCATGAATTTGAGAGGCTGCCTGTTGGCACCGGTGGATGACATCCTTGCCAGCCCGACTAGCGACTCGAGTGTTTTATAATCAATACTGTGTGATTCATCAAAACGGCGATATGAGCGTGTTTTTGTGACAATGTCCCTGAGATCCATATTTCCGATATTTATAGATTATTGTTTACTATTTGTTTTCCGTTTCTTCGTAGAGTCCTTCCCTCGACAGCAGATGATCGAGGTTAGCCACCCCGTAAACAACCACAGCTGTAACAGCAGCAGTGTGATCTTCATATTCAGGAATACTCTTGGTATATGTATCCCTTTCCGTATGCCATATCTCACCGTAATTAAAGTTATAGCCTTTTGCATCAGGAATATCAAAACTCAATGTCGGTACCCCGTTCATAGCAAAGTAGGCATGATCTGAGCCTCCTGCCCTTGCTGGCCTGGGTCGCGGGGGCGATGTTCTTTCCTTAAGTGTAAAGGGGAAGTCGGGGTTTATGCTGTTAAGAGGTTTACATATCTTTTCAAAATCGCTGTACATGGCTTCCGGAACAGTAAGTCCTGTGGCAACAGTAGGCCCGCCGTCGCGATTGAAATAGTTCGAAATATCAGGCAGCTTTCCTTTATTGGCTTCAACCCAGTGTTTCGACCCGAAAAGACCGAATTCTTCACCTGCCCATAAGCAGACAAGGATTGTACGTTTTGGTTTCCCCCCGGCAGCCATTATCAGTCGTGCAGCTTCCATGACAGGAGCCACACCTGATCCGTCGTCAACACCTCCGGTCGCCACATCAAAAGCATCGAGATGGGCACCCATCATAACATACTGATCTGGGTATTTTGTGCCCTTTATTACTCCAATTATATTATGATAAGCTACAGGTCCAGGTTTAAAATGATTCCTTATATCAAATTCGAGAAGGAAGTAACGGCGCTCCTGTGTCATCTGCTTAATAAGGTCATACTGATGTTCATCAAGCTTAATGTCGCATACTGAAGGCAGATTGTCAAAGGTCATATTATCAAGATTCTTCCTGTCGTAGAGAGCCCTTATTGGTACAGGTGATGACTGGATCATACCAAGTATCCCGGCATCGCACATCTGGCGATAGAAAAGGGCCGGTTCATCTTTCAGCTCAATAAGAGGTTTCTGCGGTCCGTCGTGATTCCGCCTGTTCTCACCCATGATCTGCCTGTTGACTTTTGTAACAGAATCATTCCAGGCTATAATACGTGCTCTCATTGAATC
>DATFLA010000260.1:0-3598 GCA_035268305.1 Bacteroidales bacterium
GTAAGAGTTATTGTCCTCTTCATCCTGATGTTCACAGGGTGGTTTTTGACATTGTTGATGAGATATGTGACGCCTTTGAAAGCGACGCTTTCCATGCCGGTATGGATGAGGTTTTTTATATCGGTGAAGCCCAGTGTCCGCGTTGTTCGGGAAGAGATAAGGCAGAGCTTTTCGCTGGTGAAGTTCGTACCATTCGCGACCATCTTGCGTCAAAGGGAAGGCAGCTCTGGATATGGGGGGACCGTCTGCTTGACGGGAAAACTACAGGACTGGGAGAGTGGGAGGCAAGTTATAATAATACTTACCGGGCTGTCGATATGATTCCCCGTGATGTTATAATATGTGACTGGCATTATGAGCGTCCGGATAAGACACCTGTTTATTTTGCAATGAAGGGTCTGAGTGTGATAACATGCCCGTGGAGAAACCCGGGTAATGCAGTTATACAAGCCAGAGACATGGTCAGTTACAGGGAAAGTGCAACGCCGGAAATGAGAGACAGGTTTATGGGTATTGTTCAGACTGTATGGTCGGGTGCCGGTCAGTTCCTCGACAGCTACTATGGAAGAAAACCGGATACTTCTGCAAATTCACCGGTCAAATGTTTCCGGGCATTATTCTCCACGAGTAACAAATCCGTAACTGCAGATTGAACTTCCGGGATTAATATATTGGCTTGCTACAAATAAATAAGGGCAGAACCGGGTTTTGATTACCGGGTCTGCCCTGTTAGTTAAACAGATGATTTTTATTTATTCAAATTGAATGACCTTATCAGCTTCTTGTCAGGCCGGATAATTCACTGATCAGTTGTTTGCCAGTTTAAATGTAACAGGGAGTGAAAACCATACAGGCACTGCAATCCCGTTCTGCTTCCCCGGTTTAAAACGGGGAAGGATTTTCACTACCCTTACAGCTTCACTGTCGAGGGCCGGATGGACACTTCTCAATATACCTACCCGATCGACAGAGCCATCGGCATTAACAACAAAACTGAGGATTACCTTTCCTTCAATATTATTGCTGCTGGCTTCAGAAGGGTATTCGATGTTTTTACTTATGAATTTCAGAAGAGCCTGTTCTCCACCTGGAAATACAGGCATCTCTTCAACAGTAACTCTTGGCTCTTCTTTTGGTACAGCTATTGGTTCTGCATAATTAATTTCAATAGTATCTTCAGGTATACCCCCATTACCTGATGATCCATTTAATTCTTCATTTATAGGAATATATGTTAATATTTCGGTAGAATCGGTGGTTACCACTGGCTGAATATTCATATTTTGTTTTACAGGGTCCGGAGGAGGCTTTGAAGCTGGAGAAGCAACCTGTTCCGGTATCAGAGGATCAAGCTGTACCACGGTTATCACTGGAGGCCTGATGTCTGCTTTGGTTTCTACTCCTGTTAAAGAAAACAGTAGAGTCAGGCTTGTAAATACAATTACTCCTCCAATAATGGAGTAGCTGGTTGTTGAATTATATCTTCTCCGGAGGTCAAAGGCTCCGTACATCCTGTTGCGGTTCTCAAAGATTATCTCATCAAATTCCGCGATCTTTTTTTCATTCCTCTTCATTTCAAGTAGTGTTAAGTTGTTAATAATTGAAACAGACAACCTTATTGCTGCTTAAAAATTGAGGATCCTCTTATCAAATAAAAAGCAAAAAAGATGCCAGACCGGCATTTTTATAACTAATTATTTAATTGAAAAATAAGGATATTTTAACACATTGTAAAACAGTGCATAAATACATAGAATATTATACCTGTCCGGCAGGCACTATCCCTGCCGGGTAAGCCTGTTTAACTGCCAGGAGGAGTTAATAAGTTCTTGTCATGTCGGACGGGACAACAATAACAAAATCAGCCTGGTGCAGGTTAGCAGAGTCCAGTTTTTCAAGGTTATCCTGTAGTACAGTCGTTATTGTAAAGACCTGTGCGGAGGGGTTGTATTTATTCAGATACCATATTATACCCTGGTGTCTGTCGGAATGGTAACTTCCGTTAAAATGGATAACTTCCTTACCTTTCTGCCAGTTGTCTGATATCGATTTAGCCATTGTAGCATCTTTAATAGCCTGTGCTTTCGGAAGGTTTTCTCCCGAATGACCCATAGCACCGCCTCCCATCGAAAGCATATCCTTATAGCAGGGAAGGCCGGGATCATATTCAATAGGAAGAGGGGCTATATATTTTTTACCTTCCGGTGATACCTTATTCAGTGCCTCAAAGCCTTCCGATGCAACCATAGCCGCGTATCTTCTGGGAATATTTGAGGCAACAAACCTGAGCCCGTTATCCTTTGCAAATTTCAGAAGAGGTTTGTAATCGGTGGAATAGTTATTCCATTTTCTTACCTCGCTTTCGAAGGATGCTTCCTTAATGAGGTCGCCGAAATATTCATCAATCATAAGCTGGTTGTCCCTTTCGAACATTTCAGCAGCCAATACAAGGTCTTTCCCCTTTTTATCGAAGAGATCCTTTGTAACCTGTAGCTCGAGCCAGTGGGCGATAGGGTTGTCATGCAACTCTCCGAAGAACACCACATCAGCTTTAAGAGCTCCCTTTATTATATCGTGGTAATGAGCTTTTTTACCCTCACCTGTAAATATCCTGTATGCAGGTTTGTTCTGTGCTAAAACCGGACTTGCAAGAGTAGTTGCGAGTAGGAAAGATAAGATCCTGATTTTCATTTAATGAGTTTTAAAAGACGTTATTGTCAAAGGAAATGAAAATACATTATAAAACAAACCGCAGCAAATATAAATCATATCCGCTGCGGATTATTAGACATTTTATGCAGTTGTGTCTTTACACCTTTACACCTACTTCAGTCCGAACCTGTAGCTGAATTTGATAAGAAATATATTATGTGGTTTATCATTATTTCTGCTGAAAAGGTCTCCGAGATCATTAACGTAATCCATAACACCGGATTCATTTGATCCCTGTCTTGTCTGGCTCCATACAAGGTAAAGGGTTGATCCGGGGTTATACTCCCACCTGATAACAAGGTTCGACAGGAATTCCTGGAAGTTAAAATCGCCCCTGTCAAAGCTGTAATCATTTGATCCGTCCATATTCTGATCAATTGAGTATGTATTATCTGAAAGTGTCATTTGTCCGGGAGAAAATAAAGCAAACCTGTCATTCAGTTTTGAAGCCATTGGGTTGGTAATATATTTATAGTCGTAATATTTACCGCTTGCAACGAAAGGCTGTCCCCAGTACTGGACAGTCAGGTTGGGACTCAGGTTAACATTAACCCTTAGTGATGAACTTAATACTTTTTGATCTATGCTGGCAAATATATATCTGTCATTTCCTTCATATTCGGTCTGATCAACATACTGAAGCTGATTAAAGGATTTCGAAAATGAAGGGCTCAGGGTAAGTGACAGCCAGTTTGTTGGTTTATATGAGATATCAATGCCTGTTGACAGTCTGTTTGAAAATTTCCCATAGCCCCATGACTCATTTCCATAATAGCTCAGGACAAGTTTCTTACGGAAGTCTGTTGAGAATCCGATCCTGGCATTAGCTGATCCCGGGAGTTTCATCATCGGTCCGCCGCGCAGCATGCCTGTTGACAGTGAATAG
>DATFLA010000261.1:0-3022 GCA_035268305.1 Bacteroidales bacterium
GAGGAGAAGAGCCAGATAATGAACCTCTATAACCGGATCACAAAGCAGATAGCTAATGAGGTGAAGATCGAATTAACGACTGATGAAGAACGTTTACTTGCAGAGAACCGGGAAGTAGATCCTGACGCTTATGATGCCTACCTGATGGGAAAGTTTTTCTGGGAAAAGCTTGACCCGGAGTCAATGCATAAGTCTCTGGAATATTTCCAACTGGCCATTGAAAAAGAACCGGAATGGGCCGATCCTTATGCAGGTCTTGCAAATTCGTGGAGCATGTTTGGAACATTATTTAGAACTCTACCAAAATCCGTGACCCTTCCCAAGACATATGAATATCTGAACAAAGCCCTCGAATTGGATCCCAATTCAGCCGAGGCACATTATGTAAAAGCTCTGACTGCAGTATGGACTGAATTTGATTGGAAGAAGGGAGAAAAGGCATTTTTAAAGTCCCTTGAGTTGAATCCGAACGATGCTCTGTGTCACCTGTACTATGCACATTTATTAATGATTCTGCGCAGGTCAGAGGAAGCAGTACACCAGGCGAATCTGGGTTTGAAACTGGATCCCCTGAAACCTCTGGTTCTTGGACTGTATGGAGTAGTGATGCGTAATGAGGGTGATAATCAGTCTGCCATTCTGAATTTCGAAAAAGCCCTCTCAATTGATCCGAATTTTGGTTTTGCTGCTCATAATTTATTTGATATCCAAATGCAATCCACCTACAATAACGGAGAATATGAAAAGTGGTTTGAATTATGGGAGAAAAAAACCCGGGCCCTCGGGCATTGGAATGATGAAGGCAGGGAAGCTGTACTAAAAGTTTTTCATGAAAAAGGAATTTTATCTGCCTTTGAGGAGATGTTTAAGATGAATGAAAAATATGGGTATAGCTGTTATATGAGCGGCGCTATCAAGGCGGAAAGATATATAAGATTAGGAAAATATGACAAAGCTTTAGAATGCCTTGAAAAAGATTTCGAAATGCGCGATATGAGTATGACCTATATATCAACCGATGTTTATATTTTTAATAAATTGAAAGACAACCCAGGGTATATTGCATTGCTCCGCAAAATGAATCTGCCTTTACCAGAATAGTTGATTTTGCATTAAGATAGGTGTAACTTTAATAACAGAAATGAAAATCAGGAATAGACTCATATTACCCAAACCCGTCAAATAACCGTCATCATGGTTACTGATTTTTCCAGCCGGAGTACTTTTTATAAAAATTATTTTAGTCGGTAGAATTTCAAGACATAAAAAGTTCATAAAGCGATAGATACATTAAAAGAATTAAGCACATCTATAAAGCTTGCCAGCAACAAATTACACATTATTGGTGTTGTGGCAAACAATGATCCTGTTTCAATCGATTATATTTCTCCACCGGTAGGGCGGCGTTGTGTCTTTATTTCTTCCCTGGTGACTGACTGGGGGAAGAGTGTCAGGAAGTTTATATTTCGCAAAACATACGTTAATAACACCGGAAAGCAATATATTTATAGTATATTTTCTTAAGCTGTTTTATGGATTCACATGGTAATCGTACAATTTTCTTTGCTGTTGGAATTCTGTTAGCCATAATACTAATCGGAATTATCGGATATATGCAGTTGGAGGGCTACTCGCTAATAGAAGCACTCTACATGACAATAATTACAATAAGTACTGTTGGTTTTGGAGAAATTCGACCATTCTCGCATGAGGGAATGTGGTTTACTATAATGCTTATAATCTTTAGTCTTGGATTTTTTGCCTTTGCCATTTCAATAATAACAAAGCACCTTTCCGATAGACTTCTTAACATTTATAATGTCAAAACAAAGATGGAAAAACAAATATCGAAACTGAAGGACCATGTGATTGTTGTAGGGTACGGTCGGAATGGTTCACAGGCTGTGGACGAACTGCTTTCCAACAACATTCAGGTTGTCGTAATTGAAAACAGGCCTAAAGTAATTGAGTACATACAGGAAAATCCTAAAATAATTTATATCGACGGTGATGCCACCGATGATAACGTGCTTCATAAAGCAGGGATCGAAAATGCTAAGGCACTGATTAGCGCTCTTGCCAGCGATGCCGACAACCTGTTCGTTGTTATAACTGCCCGGGAAATAAATCCCAGACTTATTATTATCAGCCGTGCATCGGCTATAGCCAATGATAAAAAACTGAAACTGGCCGGTGCAACTAATGTTATTATGCCGGATAAAGTTGGCGGACAAAAAATGGCAAAACTTGTTATTCAACCCGATATCCATGAGTTTGTCGAAAAAATTATGCTTCAACGGTTTGGCGATGTTTCACTTTTCGAAATAGCATGCGCCGGAATAAATTCTGACGCTGACAAAACAATCGGAGGACTCAGGATCAGGGAAAGAACAGGTGTAAGTGTCCTCGGTATTAAGCATGAAAATGGTCAGTATATACTTAATCCGCCATTGGATACAGTTCTTAAAAAAGGCATTATGCTCTTTGTCCTGGGAAACAAGGACCAGGTCAGGATGCTTAAAGATGTTCTGGATGGCTGATGTTTCGGTGATTATTGCCAGTTACCCCGGAGGCTGATATACAGCCGGTTCATATAAATAAATAATGAAGACACGGAACAATTTAGCCGGGGATTTTTCAACCTTTTTCTCCTCAGTGTCCGCATTTACCGGGAAATATTGTTTTTATCCTTCTTTTGATGGCGCTGATCCGCTATCCGTTGACGAAATCCGGAGAAAGCCTGCCAGCAATAGTGAAAGTCCTACACCACAGACTCCTGTCAATGAAACGGCGGTGTAACCCAGGAAATGTACCATAGGTCCGCCAAGAACCGTACCCAAAACGGTACCGATAGCTCCTGAAGCATTGAATAATCCCATGGCTTCACCCTCACTGACAGGTGTTATCTCAGCAGTGATCGTCGTTCCTGTTACACTGAGTACTGGCCAGGCCAGGATAATGAAGGCAAAAGCAACAGACGCCAGTAACGGGCGGTAGGAGATATGGATGAATACCAATGCCA
>DATFLA010000262.1:0-17368 GCA_035268305.1 Bacteroidales bacterium
CTTATTTTTTTACCTGATCTTATCTGGTACACTTTTTCAGTGGGGATAAGAACCTGTGAGACATACTCTTCGAGTTTCAGACGTACCACCTCGCTATCGATATATTCCTTTACCTTCTTCTCTTTACCGCCGATAGCACGAAGCACGTACCACTTCTTTATATTCTCACTCATCTGAACTGTTTATAGTTTTAATATAACAAGCTGTAAATGAAATGCATTGCACGGCTGAATATAAAATCCATTCCGGCAACAAGAACCGCAAAAATCAGTGTAGCCACCATAACAAGCACTGCACTGTTCTGTAGCTCGCTGAATGTTGGCCAGGTCACTTTATGTACCAGTTCTGTGAATGATTCCTTGATATAACCTTTTAATTTCATAGTACTATAATTTTTGCACGGGAGGAGAGACTCGAACTCCCGACACCTGGTTTTGGAGACCAGTGCTCTACCAACTGAGCTACACCCGTTTCATATATTTGAAACGCAATGCATTGCATCTTAACAATGCATTGCATTTCTATAGTAACCTTATTCAATAATATCAGTTACCTGTCCGGCACCTACAGTCCTTCCACCTTCACGGATAGCAAAGCGCAGTCCAACATTGATAGCTACAGGGTAGATAAGGTCAACCGTGATTGTTACGTTATCACCTGGCATTACCATTTCTGTACCTTCAGGCAGAGTGATCTCACCAGTTACGTCGAGTGTTCTCAGATAAAACTGCGGACGATATTTATTATGGAACGGTGTATGACGTCCGCCTTCTTCTTTCTTAAGAACGTAAACTTCAGCCTTGATCCTTGTATGAGGGGTGATAGAACCCGGTTTTGCGAGAACCATACCTCTCTTGATCTCTTTCTTATCAACACCACGAAGGAGCAGACCTACGTTGTCACCGGCTTCACCCCTGTCGAGAATCTTGCGGAACATCTCAACTCCGGTACATACTGATTTACGCTTTGTTGCACCAAGACCGATAAGCTCAAGCTCATCACCTGTCATGATAACACCTGTTTCAATACGACCAGTGGCAACAGTACCCCTTCCTGTAATTGAGAATACGTCCTCAACAGGCATAAGAAAAGCTTTTTCATTGTCACGCGGAGGTATCGGAATGTATGAATCAACAGCATCCATCAGTTCCATAACTTTGTCTTCCCATTTTTCTTCACCGTTCATTGCACCAAGTGCAGAACCGCGGATAACAGGAGCATCGTCGCCTTCAAATTTATAGAAATTCAGAAGATCACGAACTTCCATTTCAACGAGTTCGAGAAGTTCTTCATCATCAACCATATCAACTTTGTTCATGAAAACGAGCACCCTTGGGACGTTTACCTGGTGTGCAAGCAGGATATGCTCGCGGGTCTGTGGCATAGGACCGTCAGTTGCAGCAACAACAAGGATAGCACCGTCCATCTGGGCAGCACCTGTTACCATGTTCTTGATGTAGTCAGCGTGACCGGGACAGTCAACATGCGCATAGTGACGTGTGGCTGTCTGATACTCCACGTGAGCAGTATTAATGGTAATACCCCTTTCCTTTTCTTCCGGGGCATTATCAATTGAGTCAAAATCTCTGATTGCAGAGAGACCTCTCTTGGCAAGGACCATAGTGATCGCTGCCGTCAAAGTGGTCTTACCATGGTCCACGTGACCAATTGTACCAATATTCACATGCGGTTTCGACCTGTCAAATTTTTCTTTTGCCATAACTCCAAGCTTATTAAATTTAGTTTATTTATATTCAATTTTCTACCTAAAACCTTCTATCCTGTTGAGCCGGAGGGGGGAATTGAACCCCCGACCCCTTCCTTACCAAGGAAGTGCTCTACCTCTGAGCTACTCTGGCCGCAAAAAGTGAGCGGGAGACGGAGCTCGAATCCGCGACCCTCAGCTTGGAAGGCTGATGCTCTACCAACTGAGCTACTCCCGCTTAATATTGTCCAAAAAAATACCCGCCCGGGCTTTTTATCCCCTGTTAAGCGGAACCTTCCGTCTGAAAGTGGGGAGAGCAGGATTCGAACCTACGAAGGGATGTCCCAGCAGATTTACAGTCTGCCCCAGTTGGCCGCTTTGGTATCTCCCCCTTTTAAACGGAGCCTTATTTTTTATAAGACACACATTTACAAATCTTTCAAGAGCCGATGAAGGGATTCGAACCCCCGACCTGCGGATTACAAATCAGCTGCTCTGGCCAACTGAGCTACATCGGCAATTTAAAGAACGTCACCGCAAGAGTCTAAAACACCCTCAAAAAACGGTTTGCAAATGTATGAATTTAAAATTTACTAATCAAAATAATTACGTATATTTTTAATATTAGAATTATCAAACACCTCTCTTCTTTTCCTTATGCTTGGTAATCTGTTTTTTAAGAGCTTCAATAACATCGTCTGTCGCCTCTTCAAATGTCTTGCTCTGTTTTTTTGCAAATAAAGGACCACCCGGTAACTCCAGCTTAATTTCGCTAATCTTGTTCTCCCTGTCCTGGTCTTTGTCGAGCCTGAGAAAAACTTCTGCATTCACAATATCATCTCCAAACTGAGTTAGTTTATCAAGTTTCTGCTGAACAAAACTGATTAGCTTTTTGTCGGCATCGAACCGCACTGAATGAATCTGAACGTTCATAGTAGTACCTCCTATTATTTGATTAATATTTAAGCCCTTGGATGAGCCTGTTTATATATTTTTTTGAGTTTTTCAAATGTGTTATGTGTATATACCTGAGTGGCCGACAGGTTTGCATGACCAAGCAACTCCTTTATCGAATTGAGATCAGCTCCCCTGTTTAACATGTGTGTAGCAAAAGTGTGCCGCAATATATGAGGACTTTTCTTTTCTATCGTTGTTACCATAGCAAGATAATCATTCACTATATTATAAACATATTTGCCATATAACTTGTTTCCTTTATCCGTAACAAAAAACCATGCTTCCCCGCCATTCTCCAGGCTCTCTCCCCGTTTAGCAATATATTCCCTCAAACGCCCTGTAAATGGCTTCAACAAGGGGATAATCCGCTGCTTGTTTCTCTTGCCGGTAACCTTCACTGTTCCTCCCTCCAGGTCAATATCGCCAGTATGCAGACCTATCAGCTCCGACCGTCTCATACCGGTCGTATAAAGCATCTCAATTATAGTCCTGTTCCTTATGCCCGCAAAACTGTCACCAAAGTTGTATTCATCAAGCAACCTGTCAAGAGCCCCTTCCTCAACAAAAACAGGGAGCCTCTTCTTTTTCCTGGGTAAAACAACCTTTTCCAGCGGATCTCCCTTTACTACTCCTTCCTTGCGCAGGTACCTGTAAAAAACCCGCAGACACGAAATCTTCCTGTGAACACTTACTGTTGAATAATTATTATCGAGAAGTGACACAACCCATGCTCTTATATCATGAGAACCGACAAGAGTCAGATCTCCGGCGGAACCTCCCTCCGACAAAAATAACTGGAACTGCTCAAGATCATTAAAATACGACCTTACAGTATGTATTGAATACCGCTTTTCGATTTGCAGATATTGTAAGAACGATTCCTTATAATCCATAAAGGAACCTCCATATCTGTTACGTTAAAATATATTAGATGCCTCCGGTGAACTATTCTTCACTCTCCTGCATCTTCTGTACGTACTTAGCCTTCTTAATCTCTTCCCTCCGTCGTACTGAAGGCTTAACATAAGCCTGACGCGAACGTAATTCACGAATCACTCCCGTCTTTTCGAATTTCCTTTTGAACTTCTTCAGAGCCCTTTCAATGTTTTCGCCTTCTTTTAATGGTACAATGATCATACTTTAATATATAAGTCAGTTTTTAAACGAGGCGCAAAGTTAGAAATAGAAAAAATTTTTTCAAAACATTTATGTGAATAAATTTTCCATGATCCGCTGTTTTTAAGATTTATACATGATTTAGCTATTCTTTTCACCCTTTTGTAATCTTTTAAATATAATAAATTTTCACGAACCCCGCAAATTTAAAACCAAAAAAGACAAGGCTGTAGTAAACACTATACAAGGTTCTGGAAATCCCTCTCCCCGTGGTTTTCATATTTACTAACCCAAACCTGGGAGTGGGGCATTCCAGCCAATTATAACTGGGTATTACCGGAAGCGGTCCGCATTCTGTTTCAGGTTTCGTCATTCAAAACTGAGATAATGCCTTACCTTAAATGCCTTTTCTCCGGGAATTATTTTATTATCAACAAGTTCATCCATAGTACCTATGCTATCCATAAGACTCCTGTACTTGAGGATTGCATTTATCTCATACCTGTCGAGATATATTATCCGTGAAAGATCCCGGTAATCTGCCCTGTTTATTCTGATCCTTTCTATAAAGGATGTATCGGCAAAAAGCATTCCTGAGATCCTTTCATATGTCTCAGCAGGAAGTCCATATACTTCCCTGACCTGTTCAACCGAATAAAATCCCCCGAGCAGCTTCCTGAATTTTATGATCCTGGCTGCAAGAACAGGTCCGATACCGGGAAGCATTTCCAGTACTGATGAGTCGCAGCTGTTCAACTCGACAGGTTTAACAACACGCTTTGCCTGCCTGTTTATACCTCCTCCTTCTTCTGCCTTACCTGCATCCCTGATTTTTATATATGGTTCAAGACTGTCAGCCTTTTCCTCTGAGATTCCGTAAACCTTCGCTATATCCTTTTTTCCCCTGAATCTTGCGCCACTGTTCCTGTAACTGATCAGTGTCCTTGCCTGCCTGTCACCTAGTCCTGCAGCAACAAGCTCCTTATAAGAAGCCGTATTCGGATCGAATATTGTATCGTATGTATCCATACCCTGATTGCCACCTGTTGTGTTTTCCATACCGTCCGGGAAGTATTCATCTGTAAGATCTTTGACTTCAACACGCTGTGCAGGGAAGAGGTATTTCGCCGACGATACAGCCAGGATAATAATAATAAGGATAAGCGAAGCTCTGCGTTCCCTTCGCGAATAGCCAAGCAAGTCCACCAGCGGCTTGTAGTTGATTTTCATAAGTTGTTTAAAGCAGTGAGACTGAATGCAAGTTAATCAATTCTGCTGAGATAGAAGCACAGAATTAATGCACATGACTTTAAAATGATGAGAAAAATGTCCGGTTATGGAAAATATCTTGCGTCAGAACGGGTAACCGATACCAAGTACTACTGTAAAGTCGTTTTTGAGAGTATACGGGCCGTTAAGGAATATCCATCTTGATCCATTCGATATAGAAGGGTCACGCAGCTTCATTCCAAAGTCGACACGTGCAATTACAAAACTGAAGTCGAACCTCAGCCCGGTACCTGTTCCAATGGCAATATCCCTGTAAAACTTATTGAAGCGGAACTGTGCTCCCGGTCTGGAGAGATCCTGCTTATATGTCCAGATATTACCGGCATCGACGAAAAGAGCACCTTCGAGTATCCAGAAAAGTTTGAAACGGTACTCTGCATTAAGTTCCAGCTTGATATCAGCAGTCTCGTTATAAAGGCTGTTCACTGTATCGGGAGCCTGGTACGAGCCCGGTCCGAGTGACCGTACCTGCCAGGCTCTGATATCATTAGCACCGCCGCCGAAGTACTGTTTTTCAAATGGCATTGCCTTGGAATTACCATAAGGGATACCGGCACCCGCAAATCCCCTGTAAACAATTGAACTGAGATCGTTGAACCTGTAATTATACCTGACATCAATCTCAGCTTTTACATACTGGGCAAAGGGCTGCCTGAACGCTTTATAAAAAGTACTGTCCGTTCTGCTATAACCAAGCAGTTTTGCCCCTGTGGCAAAGAGGTTACCGGCTGCTTCGGCATTTATTCTTAAGAACCAGAAATCCTTTGATTTATTAATTTTCTGATTATTGAAGATATATGAATACCCTCCACCAAGTATCATAACATCCTTATAACTGTTTGAAAGGTACAACGACTTGTCGATAGAGGCCTGGAATGCAGAGTCGATGGATTGTAGTTTAACCAGGTTCATCTCAAGCGGACTAACAATATGTTCCTGGTATCTGCCTGCTTTCCAGTCGTACCTGAAGGTGGCGGTCGCCATGGTCCTTGTATAGAATGGCATCTTCTGGTAATCGAAAGCACCAAGGATCGTTGTTGATGGATTATATTTCCTGATAAAGCTTTCCTTCTCAAGGAAGGGCAAAAGGAACCTTGGTAGCCGCAGACTTGTCTCCACGCCATACTCTTCAGTACTGTTGAGTTTGCTGTTTTTTTGTGAATAGGCTTCATAGGCCCCCTTCAGCGTCATGCTGAACAGATCCGCCTCACGAAACAGATTCTTATGCTGGTATACAAGATTCAGGGCACCCCCAAGATTACCTGCCGAGTTTGTTCCTTCAAGTTCAACACGGTACGATTGCTGATTAAGCATCGTTAGCTGAATGTTGCAATTCAGAAACCTGGTCATACCTGGTGACGTCACACTGCTTAGTGTATCGTTGTAAAGGATATTAACGAGCCTGTACACTTTTAATGAGAGAAGGTGTGCCTGCGATTGTTCAGTGTTTGTGATATTATATGATGTACCCGGCTTAAGGTATAGGTTCTGTATTATAAGATCATATTTTATAGAGGGTTTTGGCTCTGACGATACAAAATAATATCCCCGGTATTCCGTGGTGTCCAGCGTACTTAAGTACTGCCTGCCTCCTTCCAGGGCTTCCTTTGGCACATAATCGGGATAAATATAAATATTACTTACATTATACATAGGGTAAGGCACATAGGAAATTGTCCCGTTCGGATTGGCTACAGGAAGGTTACGTATCACATAGTAAATATCGACCTGCCTTTTCCCAACTGTGCTGTCAACCCTGAAAAATATATTATCAGCAGAGAATGAATAGAACCCCCTGTCCTTTATATATCTCTCGAACCGTGAACGTTCCGTCTGCAGTATATCAACATCATAAGGCTTTCCCCTCTCAATAACACAGTCAACCGAATCGAAATAAAACAATTTCCGTATATTGGTATCGGCTATTTCATAATGTATGTTCCTTATTGTATAAGGCTTTGTCAGGTGAACATCATAATACACTGTCGATCGCCTCTTCTCTGTCTCCACCGAATCGGTTACGGTACCGTCAAAATATCCTTTCGACTCAATATATGATTGTATCTGACTCTTGCTTTTAACAGTCGATAATGAATCATAAATGACAGGCGGCTCGCCTATCTCCCTTAACCATTTATGCGGCCATTTTGTCTTGTTAATATTTGAAAGATTATACAGGCCGAGATAAAACCTGGTTCCGAATATTCTTTTGTTCGGAGTCTGCCTGAGATAGGGTACCAACGCACTTTTCTTAATACCCTCGGTATTTATCTCCACCTTGTTATCTTCGAGTAATGTCTCATTCTGAGGCACATACTTTGTAGGATTACATGAAGATAACAGCATAACAATAAGAATAAGGGCTAAAAATAGCCCGTTGAAAACATTAGGCTTGTTGTGAGCTGATTTCTTCAAGATTCATTCTAAAAGTTCCGGTTCAAATATATCAATAAAAATCTGAAGTAACAGTCAAAAAAAGTGAATGTCAGCGACTGTATATAAACACTGTAAGAATCCTGAACAGAGAACAGCCGGCCTGATATTAATATTCCCTGATAAAATTATAACTGAAGTATAAACTTACTTGTTTATTAGAAAATTCTTTACGTGCTTTACACTATGAATGATTTTTATAAACTGCTGCAAAATCTGTCAACTGGCAATAACTTATTGACTGACAAAAGGAAATGATAAGCAAGAACAGGATAAAATACATCATTTCCCTGCAGAGGAAAAAAACAAGGGACGAGGAGAAATTATATATTATAGAGGGGGACAAGATAGTAAAGGAGTTCCTGGCGGCAGGTATTACTGTTGATTCCCTCGTGGCAAAACCCGAGTTCATTAGTTCACTGCCAGCCGGTCTGCTGAAAAATGTTAAGGAAACCGAAGAAGTAAGCTATAATGAGCTAAAACAGGTAAGTGCTCTTAAAACACCTCATAATGCTCTGGCCATCATCAACATGCCAGACAACCTTTTGGAACTCTCAATTGTTAGGGATGAGTTGACCGTAGCTCTTGACTTCATTCAGGATCCGGGTAATCTCGGAACAATAATCAGGGCAGCAGGATGGTTTGGTATAAGGCATATTATTTGTTCTCCCGATTGTGTTGATGTTTACAACCCTAAAGTTGTCCAGGCAAGTATGGGTGCCCTGTTGCAAACCAATGTTTATTATACCGATTTGGAAAAACTTTTTATTTTTGCTTCCGGTAATAAAATTCCTGTTTTCGGGACCTTGCTTGAAGGGGAACCGGTTTATGGCAGGGAGCTTGGACGGGAAGGAATTATATTACTGGGAAATGAATCAAAGGGTATTTCTGAGAAATATAAAAAATACGTAACCGACCCTCTGATGATACCCAGGTTTGGCATATCCGGTCCTGGAATTGATTCACTCAATGTTGGGATGGCAGCTTCTGTAATCTTTTCAGAATTTCGCAGGAGATCATATCGTTAAAAGATGAATAAGGTCTATATTTTAAACATAATAAAGCAAAATGCAGCAATCAGAATTTAAGGTATATCCTGTTCGATGGCTGATGCTGACCATCTATATGTTAATAGTGGCAGTCAACCAGTTACTGTGGATTACCTTTGCCCCCATCACGAGTGATGCAACGGGGTATTATGGTGTTACGGATCTTCAGATTGGCATACTGTCTATGTGTTTTATGATTGTTTTTATTATTGTATCAATACCGGCATCGTGGATCATTGATAAATACGGCATCAGGGCCGGTGTGGGCACGGGAGCATTGTTCACGGGTATCTTCGGCCTGCTGCGTGGTTTCGCCGGAACAAATTACCAGCTGCTTTTATTGGCACAGGTTGGTATAGCAATCGGACAGCCTTTTATATTAAATGCCATCACGAAGCTGGCAGCCAGGTGGTTCCCCATTGAAGAGAGAGCCACTGCGGCAGGACTGGGTACACTTGCAATGTATATCGGTATTTTACTGGGAATGACACTAACACCCTATCTTGTCCTCGGTTCCGGAATAGAAGGCATGCTGTATATCTACGGAATAATCTCCGCTGTTAGTGCCGTTTTGTTTATGATACTCATGAAAGAAGGTCCGCCCACTGCCCCATGCAGACCCGACCAGGAAGAGCGTTCGCTCGTTTATGATGGTTTGAAACAGACTCTTCATACAAGAGATTTCCAGTGGCTTATGGTAATCTTCTTCATCGGGCTTGGTGTTTTTAACAGTGTTACAACATGGATTGAAGACATACTGAGACCAAGAGGATTCTCAGCCACCCAGGCTGGAATTACCGGGGGCATGATGATTATTGGAGGTATTGTGGGGGCACTTATAATTCCTTTGTTATCAGACAAATTAAAAAAGAGAACACCTTTTATTATTATAGCCCTTGCGGGAGCCACTCTTGGACTGGCAGGAATCACTTTTGCAACAAGCTTCCACCTATTACTTTTCTCGGGAATGGTGCTGGGGTTCTTCCTGTTAAGTGCCGGCCCTGTAGGATTCCAGTATGGTGCTGAAATAACATTTCCGGCATCAGAAGGGACTTCAAACGGAATGCTTCTGCTCATGGGACAGGTCTCGGGCATCGCTTTTATCTTCGGAATGGACAGCTTCAAATCTGCAGGTACAGGATCGATGACTCCTTCTCTGGTCCTTTTAATAGGATTAATGGTATTTAGTATACTCATATCCTTTACTCTGAAAGAATCGGCTATACTTGACAGGGTTGCGGAAGAGACAGAATATAAATTACAAGAATAAATTATAAAGAGAAAAACAACGCTGCTTGATGAAAATATTCGGATGGGACTACCTGGGAAGAGAGTTTGATTTCAGATCGGCCGGAAGGTGGTTATTATATGGTTCAGTTGTAGGTATCATAAGCGGACTGGGAGCAATACTCTTCCAATCGTTACTTGCATTGCTTAAAGAATTTTCAATAAATCATCTTATGGGGCTAACCCCGCTGATACCCGGAGGTGAGCCACAGGTGGAACATTTCACAACAGGCAGCTTCAGGCCCTACCTCATCGTACTGCTTCCGGCACTGGGAGGGTTGCTGGCCGGATTCCTTATATACAAATTTGCACCTGAGGCCGAAGGTCATGGTACAGATGAAGCCATTAAAGCCTTCCACCGTAAAAGAGGAATAATACGGCCGGCTGTTCCTATTGTCAAATTATTCGCTTCAGTTATTTCTATAGGTACCGGAGGGTCAGGCGGACGTGAAGGTCCGATAGCACAGATAGGTGCCGGTTTCGGGAGCTTCCTGTCATCAAGGCTCAACCTGGATGTAAAAACCAGAAGATGGCTCCTGGCTGCAGGTATGGGTGCAGGTATTGGCAGTATTTTCAGGGCCCCCCTGGCAGGTGCTATTTTTGCTGCCGAGGTGCTGTATTCATCGGCCGAAGTGGAAGCAGAAGTATTGCTTCCTGCAGCTGTTTCTTCCATAATTGCTTTCTCTATTTATTCTTTCAAATACGGATGGGAACATATACTGACCAATGCCGGGCAACACGGATTTAACCAGCCGATAGAACTTATTCCCTATACAATAGAGGCTCTTGTGCTTGCCTTTGCCGCACTCATTTTCGTAAAATCTTTTTACGGCGTCAGGAAAGCATTCACCCAATGGAATATACCCCAGTACCTTAAACCGGTCATAGGAGGATTTGTAACCGGCCTGCTGGTTCTTACCCTTATACTTGTTACGGGTGACAGGACATATACAATTGATGTGATGGGTGGCGGTTACGGCATATTGCAGGATATTGTGCAGAACGGTATTAAGAACACCGGCGTTACAATTCTTATTCTTGTCGCTATTGGAAAGATACTCACAACATCGTTCACAATAGGATCGGGAGGAAGTGCAGGAGTATTCGGACCCTCAATGGTTATCGGGGGTACTGTTGGTGCCGCATCGGGATACCTCCTTCAGTTCATATTCCCCGGGATGACTCTCTACCCGTCCACATTTGCCATAGTCGGTATGGCCGGCTTCTTCGCTGCTGCCGCCAATACGCCTATCTCAACTATCATAATGGTCAGCGAACTGACCGGTAACTACGAACTGCTGATGCCAAGTATGTGGGTATGTACACTTTCCTTCCTCGTGGCAAGAAAATGGAGCATTTACCAGAGCCAGGTTCCGGGTCGTATTTACTCACAGGCACACTTCGGAGAATATGCTCACGACATTTTCAGAACAATAACAGTGAGAGAAACATTTAACAGGCACAAAAACAATAAATCCCTTGATGAAAATATGCCTCTCGAAAGTGTGATGGAGCTTCTGAAAGATACCAAACAGAGGATGTTCCCTGTAATTAACAAGGAAAAACAGCTTGTTGGCACATTTTATATTAAGGACCTTCATAATATGCTTCAGCAGACCGATCATAACGTTAAAACTGTCTCGGATATAATGCAAAGACATATCCTGAAAATAACCCTGAATGAGACTATAGACAGGGCACAGGAGATCATGCTTCACAATCATGTTGACGAACTTGTTGTTGTTAACGACTTTGAAAGTCCCGCCACTGTGCTGGGCATTATTACAACTGCCGACCTGATGAAAGCATATAATAAGGAAATGAACCGTCTGAAATACGGAAAGGAAAAACCGGAAGCTCTGCCTGGCGACGAATCCCTGCTTAAACAGATAAATCTTAACAAGGTGCTGGAAAGAGGCTTTCTTACTGTTAATCCTGAAGATACTCTTGGTGACCTCGTAAATATTTTCACTCAGGCAAAAAGGAATATCTTCCCGGTAGTTGATAAGGATAATCATTACCTGGGTATCGTATCGCTCAACGATATCAGGAAACTGCTTTTCGACACGTCAAAATACAATAATGTCAGGATTAATGATATAATGGTAAAGACACCTGACGTGGTTCACATAGAAGACAGGATGTACCAGGTGATGAATAAGCTTGAGAAGACCAAGACCTGGAACCTTCCCGTGATAGACGATCATCACAGGTATGTCGGGATGGTATCTCAATCAACACTTTTCTATTATTACCGCAACCAGCTTCTTTACCAGACAGAAACCTGACACCTATACACTTGTTTTTCAGTAAATAAAGGGTATTATCTTTTTGCGTGAAGCACGAAAAGTGTCATACTCATTGCCAAACTCGGCTGCCAGCAGGTTTTCTTCAACACTGATACGGTAGTTAAGACCAAGGAAAACTGGTACAAGTACCACAAAAAAGGATATGTAACTATTCATTGCCAGTCCCAGGCCGGCCAGGATAAGCAACAGCCCGGAATAGGAAGGATGCCTCAGGTACCTGTACATCCCTTCTGTTTCCAGCTTATGGACCTTGTTCACAGCTACGTTAACAGTGAACCTCTTCTTTAACTGGACAATTGACTTCCACCTGATTACCAATCCGGCAAGGTAAATTGATACGCCTGCCGAAGCTAGAACATAATTTGTAAATGACCATTCGCTGTAATTGGCGGTATTGAAACCAATTGTAATACAACTTATCATAAGTATCCATAGAACTACAAGAGATCCCTTATCGTCTTTAACCTTCACAGAACCCGTTTTTGTATGTTTGAACAGGGTAAGAGCCAGCTCTGAAACACCGAATAAAACCGACAGGTAAATAATAGTCTGCATAATTAAATATTTAGATTAATAATATTTTAGTTTTTAAGGTTTACACGTACAGCCCATCCATACGACGTTCTTGTAGAAATTCCTGTGCTCTCCACCTTCTCATTGTAACTCCTGAGAACGGTATCATTGGAAGCAGTATCGACAGAAATGCTAAAATCGGATACACCGTCCCTGTCATAATCAATGGTATCATTTATTACTCCGGGTATCTGTCCCCGCCAGTCAAGCTGTACGAAGCCTTCTTTCCTGTCTTTTACGAGACCCATAAAAACAGGTTTCCTGATTTCCAGTGTGTAATGATCCCTGACAATTTCGTAAGCTTTTTCACCTCCGCTGTATCGCGGATGTATCTTCATGAAAGGTGCTTCAGCAAGAAGACCGGATAACCCCGTCAACCCGGGGAACAGTATAACTATTAGCAACAGCCCGGCGAATGCCCATGTAATACCTGCTAACTTTCGTATCTTTTTCATGTCAAATTATATTTTTAAATTCACTTCCTTCCGGGCTTAGCCTGTAATAAGCTTAAAAATACTCTGTAAGGTATTAACAACCGAGCCGGCAGAAAAGACAGCCATGAAAAGGAATGAGATAAAAAGAAACATATTCCTCGAGAAATTCTTCATGGTACCTGCCGGCACACCCCTGATCCCGAAATGAATGGCATTCCTTGGACAGGCATCCACACATTTTCCGCATTTACTGCAGAAAACAGATACCCTGCCATTCTTAATATCCTCTTTCGTTATAGCAAACACAGGGCATACTTCGACGCACCTGTTACATTCATTACAAGCTGCCTTATCGATCTTTATTGTGAAAGGAGTAATCCTGTTCGACAGGCTGTTGATGGCTCCCAGGGGACAGAGATAACTACACTGGGTTCTTTTCGTTGTCATAACAGGAAGCACCACTACCAGCCCGGCAAAAATACTGAAGAAGACACCGGCCTTGGCAGCAGATTCAACAGATGTAACCTGCTCATACTCGGTAACAGCCTTAAAGGGGCATATCCAGTCGCAGTATGTGGGGATCAGCGACAGTGCAGCCGTAAGTGCCACCATGAAGAGCACCGCAAAAGGCATCCACCTCCAAATAAGGTTTATATTCCTGAAAACCGGCTTTCTCCTGAACCGCGAAAAAGCATCATCCCATCCTCCGTAGAAACAGCCCCAGCTGCAGAAGCCACGTCCCAGAACAATTGTAGCCACAGCCCAGAGCACCACCATGGATGAGATATTGGCAAATCCATTAATTATGCTTCCCGGGAAAATTATCGATTTGGAAAATGCCGCAGGAATGATCATCATGGGTATAACAAGGTGACAGAAGGGTATCCTGCACTCGAGAATATCGGCCTGTGAAAATGACATTGAATGCCTGATGGCTATCATATTCCTTATAAGAGAAAAAGAAAGCGTAAGAGCAAAAATGACAAAGAGAACTACCCTGTACCTGTCTGTCTTCCCGGTATAGTGCATCAGGAAATAAAGAATATTAACAAGCACAAATGCCGTTATAAGTGCAAGAGAATAAGAGGGATCAGAAAAATCCGGCTTCCCTCCTGTCATCAGAAAAAAAGTCAGAATAAACATCGGAAGTGCATAAAGCAGTGATTTTACGAATGATTTCCGCATTCCATTTGTCTTTAAAGTTTCAAACATTGATTATACCTCCTATTATATTTGTTATACCTCCTATTATATTTGTTATACCTTTTATCATAAATATTACACCTGCCAGTCCTGTAGCCAGTATACCTACAGTCCTTATCACTTCTTTCCCCTTCAGTTTACCGGCCAGCGGCAATGGCAGGAACCATATTGAGGAGCCGGCAAAGAATGCCGTAAACGCTAAATAGTTTCCTGCCAGTGTACCCTGTGTTGCACTCCGGGTGACCAGGATGAACAAGGCAGGGCAAAATCCTATGCTGTTCACAAGGCCAAGCATAAGCGGAACGAGTCTTTTTTTCTTTATTGCTGCTGATAATCCGGCAGGACATGAAGTTTTTCGTCCCCTGTCGATACTGTACACCACAAGCATGACAGCGAAAATCATATATAATGCTCCCGGTATGATCCTGCTCATGAAGGAAGTGACAAAAAATGCACGCCCGAAAAACCATGCAACAGTTGACAATAAAAGATAGGCAAAGAGCCGGGTTGCCAGGAAAAGCAGTAGCCCGGAACCTGCTTTCCTGATGCCGGCGGAATCTGCCACGAAATAAGGCAGCATAACCATACCGCATGTAACAAGGCACGCCGAACCGGTACTCAGACCTAATATAAAAGCTTCAGCCATAATCAGTTTTTTGATTCAAATTTATGGCAGGCCCTGATTCGCAGCAAGCTAATTGTGGCCAACATATTGTTATTGTGGCCACCTGTTGGCAGTCCGGGATGAATTGCTAAAATAAGGGATGAAATGATGCTGTTCCGGTGAAAAGACAGTAACTGTCCTACCTGATAAGAGAGGATATCTCTTTGGCCCTGGTTCGTGATACGGGGACAGGACTATCCTTTATCTTAAGCCTGATCTTCATATTCTGGTTATTGCCTGTAACATTTTCGGCATAGTCGAGATTCAGTATATAGCACTTATGGCACCTTACGAATCGTTTGTTCCTTTTAAGCTCATCTTCGGCAGATTTAAGAGTGCCTCTTAAAGTGGTTTTGTTCCTGATACCCTTGTTATATGTTACTACAGTTACATAATTATCGTTGGAACACAGGTATACAATTTCTTTTGGATTCAGCCTGAGCCCGTTCTTCGGATTTCCTGCCCTTATTATTACCTCGTCGTCCCAGTATTCAGGTTCTATTGAAGACTCCCTGAGCCTGTTACGGTACATCCTGTTAAAAGAGACCATGTAAGTAAGAGTGACAGGGATGAAACCGACAAGTATGGCTGTCCATACAGAATATAAAAGATAAATAAAGGAAAAGGGGATGTGGAAGATTATAATTATATAGATATAGTTCACGCCTCCGATACTCGATGCTATGAGAAGGTCCCACATGAGGTTTTTACCTATGGAGCGTGTTTCAGTTTTTATTACTGCCGGCTCTATCAGGTATTTGAACAGTATAATCATAAATGTTGTAAGAATACCGAACCCAAGAGTAACAACAAAAAGTGTGATTGTCTTCAGGCTTTCCAGTCCAAATGGTCTGAATAAAAAGAGAAACAGGAAGATAAAGAGACCGAATGCAAGGATAGAAATGATCTTCTCCTTTGCTGTACCGGTCTCCCTGTAGGGTCTTTTTAGAAATCCTGTCATATCAGAAGAGTTACAGGCAAAGCTAAATAATATTTTGAAAACAGGGAGGTCCTTCAGACAGAACCTTTGATCAGTCCTGCAATGGCTTCAGCACTCCTGGTTCCGTCCACTGCCGATGATACTATTCCTCCTGCATAACCAGAACCCTCACCACATGGATACAGTCCTTTTACAGATATATGTTCCATAGTGTTTTCATCCCTGGGTATACGTAATGGTGAGGATGTGCGTGATTCTACACCGAGTATGACAGCTTCATTTGTAAGAAAGCCATGCATCATTTTCCCAAACTGGCTGAAACCTTCCCGGAGACGTTCCCTGATGCTTTGAGGCAGCCACTCGTGGAGAGAAGAAGGTGTTGCGACGGGGAAATATGATAAGCGAGGAAGCGTGGATGATGCTTTTCCGGAAACAAAGTCAGCCAGCCGCTGTGCCGGCGCTTTTTGGGTCATGCCACCATGAACCCAGGCCATATGTTCAATATCTTCCTGGTAATTAATACCCGCAAAGACACCTGCTTTGGAGTATGCTTGCAGGTCACCGGGCCTGATCTCAACCACTATACCAGAATTGGCATAAGGTGAATTTCTTCCCGAAGGAGACATACCGTTCACAACAACCTCTTCCCGGGCCGTAGCAGACGGGACAATAAAACCGCCCGGACACATACAAAAGGAATATACTCCTCTCCCGTCTACCTGCCTGACAAGGTTGTACGAGGCAGCCGGCAGGTATTTTCCCCTGTCTGCCCCGTGATATTGTATCCTGTCGATAAGGCCCTGGGGATGCTCCACCCTTACACCCATGGCAAAAGGTTTCATCTCCATATCTATGCTGCGACTCCGGCATATATTATAAATATCGCGGGCAGAATGTCCCGTTGCCAGTATAACAAACCTTGATCTGAAAATCTCGTTGTCTGAAGTGGCAACACCGGTAACAGCTTTCCCTTCTATTAATATATCGGTAACCTTCTTGTCAAGGAGGAATATACCTCCCGCCTCAACTATCGATTTCCTTATCCCTGAGATTATACCGGGCAGCTTGTCGGTTCCCAGGTGAGGATGTGCCTCGTAAAGGATATTGGGATTAGCGCCATGGTAACACAGGAGTTCCAGTACCCTTGTGTTGTCACCTCTTTTCTTCGACCTTGTATAAAGCTTACCGTCAGAATAGGTCCCGGCTCCCCCTTCACCAAAACAATAGTTGCTGTCAGGATCAACAATATGTTCACGGCTTATCCTTGCAATATCTTTTTTCCTGGATGAAACATCGCGGCCCCTTTCAAGGATGACCGGACGGATTCCCATCTCTATAAACCTGAGGGCTGCAAAGAGACCGGCAGGACCGGCACCCACTATTATTACCTCTTTCTCTTTACTTACAT
>DATFLA010000263.1:0-2280 GCA_035268305.1 Bacteroidales bacterium
TTTTGGGTTTAACAGGGAGGGATTTTTGTTACACAGAGCGACACGGAGGAGGCACGAAGGGGCACTAAGAGAGAGGCCCGGATTACAAATCCTCCTCAACACATGGGGTGTATGGTATGCGGGATGGGGCGGAACGGTACAATGGCACAACGGCAGTCCTGCAGTCAGTTAGTATGGTCTCTTAGTCCTTCCTTCTTCATCCTCCTTATTCTCTTTTTCTCCATGGGGAACCCGTCTTTTTTCCAGGCTACGATACCTCCTTTCAGTGAGTACAGCTTCCTGAAGCCCAGGTCATACAGCCGCTTTGCCACCCAGTTACTGCGTGAGTCGGTGGTACAGTATAAAAACAATGCACAGTTATGGGCGATAGTATCGGTGGCTTTCTTAAGAGACGATGAGGCCGGGATATTAACAGCGTCTTTTATCCTTGATCTTTTATACTCGAAGAATTCCCTTACATCAATAAGCATGGCAGTATCCGTTTTCAGGTACCCGAGGTGAAAATAATAAGGCTCTGTCAGTTGGAATTTTGCAGAATCGGCTACCTGTGCAGATAAGGGCCTGCACATAATAAGAATTACTGCTACTGTAATTAAGGGATATCTCATAGCATTAATATGAGATAAATGTAATAAAAAAGCTGCTCATGATTATGAACAGCTATTATATAAGAACATAGTATTTCCCTAAAACAGGCTGCGTGACCGCATTATTTCTGTTTCATCTTGGCATCCATGCAAAGAGTTGCATGGGGCACAGCTCTGAGTCTTTCTTTTGATATAAGTTTGCCTGTCTCGCGGCAGATACCGTAAGTCTTATTTTCAATTCTTATCAATGCAGCCTGCAGATGCTGTATAAACTTCAGCTGACGCTGAGCCAGTCTGCCTGCCTCCTCTTTTGATAAGGTGGTAGCTCCCTCTTCCAGTACTTTGAATGTAGGAGATGTGTCCATTGTGTCATTACTCTCTTCATGGGTAATGCTTGACTTAAGTATCTCGTAGTCTTTCCTGGCCTTATCCAGCTTGGCAAGAATTATCGATCTGAATTCTTCAAGCTCTTCATCTGAATATCTGGTTTTTTCTGCCATAATGGTAGATTTTTATTGTCCGGCAAAGATACCTAAATTTTTGAAATTAAAAACTTATGATTTTATCAAAAATTTTAGTCGTTATAAAGGGGTTTATTGACCCACTCCTTCCCCCTCCTTAGAGGGGAGTCCGACAGAATTAACCTTTGCGCCGTTGCACCGTTGTGCCCTTACGTCGTTACCTCCCCATCTGCTGTTTTACTATCTTAGCAATATACTTACCCAGTATATCAAACTCTATATTAACGACTGTTCCCTTTTCTATCTGGTGAAAATTTGTCATCTCATAAGTAAACGGGATGATAGCCACCTGGAAAGAACCGGGTTTCGAGTTTACAACTGTAAGGCTGACTCCGTTTACCGAAACAGATCCTTTTTCAACTGTAATATAGTCATCCTGAGCGGGATCATATTCAAAAGTGTAATACCAGCTTCCTCCTGCTTCCTTTACATCCGTACATATGGCAGTCTGGTCGACATGACCCTGAACCATATGACCGTCGAGACGTCCATCGAGCTTTGTGCTGCGTTCCAGATTAACTTTATCACCGGGTTTCAGGAGTCCAAGGTTAGTCTTGTCGAGTGTTTCCTTAATAGCTGTTACAGTATATGTGTCATTCCCCTTTTTTACAACTGTAAGGCAGACCCCGTTATGGGAAATACTCTGATCTATTTTCAGTTCACCCGTGAATGAACATTTCATTGTGATATGGAGATTATCCTGGTCTTTCTCAAGCTTAACCACCGGGGCTGCTTCTTCTACTATTCCTGAAAACATGGGATTGGTGTTTGGTTAATATTTATGTCTGACAAAGGTAAAAAAAAGTTGACAGAAAGGATGTTTTTAGGGGTATTGCGGTTGTGCGGTCGTGCGGTCGTGTTGAAGCGAAGATCCCTGACGAAATATATTTGTCAGGACAGGCCTGACCGTAGCGTCAGGACGGTCCTGCACCATTACGCCTTTGCGCCGTTGCGCCGTTGCGCCCGTTCTCCCTTTCCCCGTTACTCCATCAATTACTCCTCGCTCTCCTGAACATTATATTCCAGCCCGACTTGAAAAAGTATATGAGGTCGGTTATAACAGGGCTCTTATCGTATGAATCGAGATATTTTATTTCCGAAGCCTGTATAGCCTCAAGATCAGCGGGCAGATCCGCATAGAAAGGGGGAATAAGTCCGGGTTTATATCTGGT
>DATFLA010000264.1:0-4330 GCA_035268305.1 Bacteroidales bacterium
GGTTATCAACAACAACGATATTATTATTGTCATCGCGTACATATGATGTACCGTATATAACAGGGAAGGTGGAACCTATACCTGCCCTTACCTGCGGAATATCAAATCCACCCAGGAAGATGCTTTCAACACCGGTAGCCAGCTCATCAACCATATTGTCTATCTTGGAGAAATTGAAGTTGAAGTCCAACTGGAAATTGGTACTCTTTACCGGTGTAAGGTATAATACAACCTCATTACTTACAGTATGAACCTTCCCGCCATTCATCAGCAGGTATGCCGCACCTGTCGATCCTGCAAGAGGAACAGTGAATATCTGGTCCACTACATTCTGACGCGAGAAAGTATAATCTATACCTATGCGATTATTCAGGAATTTCAGGTCCGCACCAAATTCATACGACTTGGTATTCTGTGGCTTAAGTTTCGGATCGAACTGTATATTATTAGGTATATACGAATTGATACCTCCTATCGGATACAATATTGGTGATCCTGACCACCAGCTTCCGGCATAGGTAGGAGTAGTATAATAGTTCTTGTAATACTGTCCGGCCTGGCCAACTTCTGCATACGATCCCCTGAGCTTAATGAATGATATCCATTCCCGGTTCCTGATAAAATCAAGTTCTGAGGGCACAAAGCTCAACGATACCGACGGGTAGAAGAATGTCCTGTTGTTTGTCGGCATTGTTGAAACAACGTCGTTCCTTCCTGTTGTGTTCAGAAACAATACCGATTTATACGACAGTGACATATTATAGAAAAATCCTACGGTCCTGTCGCGACTCTGAGACTCATTAGCCGTTACAATATTTGAATTGCTTATATGAGCCCAACCTCCAAAGTTGAAATCCTCACCATGTTCCGAATATGTTTTCAGGTTACCCTGGTTAAACTCGTTACCCAGCATGGCATTAAACGTGAGGTCATTATTAATTGTCCAGTCGTAATTTGCCGTCAGAAGTGAGTTCACAGTTGAAGAGGTTATACCATAATTATCCATATAACCTGTATTGGCTGAGTGACCATATTCAAATATTTCCTGGAAATGTGTCGTATATGTATCAATACCAAGCTGGTAACGTACCCTGAGCTTCATCTTATCGTTAAGAGTGGCCTTATAATTAATATACCCGTTACCAAAGAAACGGTCAGTTTTTTCGTTAAATACGTTATGCCTGGCTGCCCACAGCGGGTTATCAAACGGGTTCACACCCCTGTAATAAATCTGTGTATAGGGAGAACCCGGTACAGCATACGGATATCCCGACAGGTTATAACTTGCCGGAGCTGCCAGGACACCTGCCAGTGAAGCATCATTACCCGAAGACAGCTTATCAATACTCGTTTTTGAAAAATTTGAACTGAATCCAACGCTGAAATTGTTACCAAAGTTGCGTTCAGCAGAAGCTTTTGCATTCCACCTTTGCATTCCTGCAGGATCAGCAATACCGCTTTGCGATGTCTCTGTGAGACCAAGGGCAAAATTGCCTTTTTCAACAGCCTGGCTGACATCTATATTATTTGTCATGGAATAACCTGTCTTGAAATAGTTTGTCCAGCTGTTAAAAGCCTGGGGTGTCACCCATGGATCGAGCTGAGCAGCATCCAGCTGCGGAACATAGAACATGCCCGGATGTCCGTTGTTGTTGCCCCCGTATGTAGGATCATCAGGAAGATCTGTGATCTTAGGACCCCACGACATTGATGAATTGGGAACATATGTCCCATAGATACCCTGGGCATAGGTTGACTGGTAATCAGGTGTTCTCGACACTTTGGAGAAACTGCTTATATGCGATAATGAAATAACCGGTTTCCCGATTGCATTACCACGTCCGCTTTTTGTTGTAATGATCACAACACCGTTTGAGGCACGAATACCGTAAAGGGCTGCTGCTGCCTGTCCCTTCAGGACATCAATACTCTCAATATCGGAAGGATTAATGTCAACGGCCCGGTTTGAGATATCAGCACCTGTAACACCATCACCGATCTGTGAGAAGTTACCGCCGGCACCTGACTGTATATCCGATGTGGAAGCAATAGGCATCCCGTCTACAACATAAAGAGGAGTATTATTCCCTGTAAACGACCTGGCACCACGGATCACCATCTGCGACGATGCTCCCGGCATACCACTGGAAGGCTTAATGTCGATACCTGCTATCTTACCCTGCATTGCACCCGCAAGGTCAGTGTTCCCGGCGCGTTCAATAACGTCGCTCTTAACATCCTGCACAGCATAGCCAAGGGCTTTCTTCTCCCTCGAAATACCCAATGCTGTCACGACAACCTCATCAAGACCCTTTATATCGGGCTCCAGGCTTACGTTGACAACCGACCTGGAACCAATTTCCACCTCCAGCTTCTTCATACCGATATACGAAAAAACAAGAGTAGTTGCATTCTGAGGAACTGCAAGGCTGTATTTACCATTCAAATCAGTGCTAGCCCCGATTGTCGTTCCTTTTATCTGTACTGTACACCCTATCACTGGCTGACCATCCTCAGCCCCGGTGACAGTACCGGTCACTATCTTCTGCTGAGCCATCGCAGAAAACGATAACCCGCAAAAAACAAAAATTAACAAGAGAAGTTTTCTCATAACATTTAGGTTAGATTAATAAAAAATACTGAGGAACATTTAATTCCTTTTTACTGTCTTAAATAACTGTGAACTAGTCACCTTAACAAAATAAACCATTCCCCTGTATTATTCTCTGCCCATTCAACAGAAGGGAGTTTTCACTTAACAAATGTCAGTTTTCATCTGACAGAATATTTATGCACAGTTTTCCACATTCCCCCGATCATAATTCTATTTTGCGTATTTTTGTTACCTGTTCAAACTGATAAATTCATTCTCAAAATGTCCGGATTCTCACACCTGCATGTGCATACCCAGTATTCAATTCTCGACGGCGCTTCGAACATAGGTTTGCTTATGGACAGAGCCAAAACATTGGGAATGGAGGCTCTTGCCATCACCGACCACGGCAATATGTTCGGTGTTAAGGAGTTTCATAATGCCGCTATGAAAAAAGGTATTAAACCTGTTATAGGCTGTGAAATTTATGTGGCACGTAGATCGATCAGCGAAGTCAGTGGAAAAGAAGACCGCTCAGGCGATCACCTTATCCTGCTGGCAAAGAATCTGACAGGCTATCAGAATCTTACCAAACTCATATCAACAGCCTGGATCAAAGGCTTCTATTACAAGCCCAGGGTAGATAAGGAGTTACTGACGAAGTATAGCGAAGGAATAATAGCATCATCCGCTTGTCTTGCCGGAGAAATACAGGACCAGATTCTGAACGGGACTAGAGAAGGAGCAGAGGAAGTATTAAAAAAATATCTTGAAATATTCAGAGATGATTTTTACCTGGAGATACAGCGGCATGAGACTTACGACCCGGAATCAGACAGAACGGTATTTCCACTGCAACAAAAAGTAATAGAGGCTTTTAAGGAACTGTCTTCAAAATATAATGTAAAGATCATCGCCACAAACGATGTCCACTTCATCAATGCAGAAGATGCCGAGGCCCACGACAGACTTATTTGTATTAATACTGCAAAGGATATTGACGACCCCGACAGGCTAAGATACACCAAGCAGGAGTACCTGAAGTCGGAGGAAGAGATGCGGGAGATATTCAGAGATATTCCCGGGGCTGTCGACAATGTGAAAGATCTGGTTGCAAAGGTTGAGACATATGAGCTCGACCGCGATCCTATTATGCCTGAATTCGACCTGCCGGAAGGATATACCGACAAGGATAAGTATCTCAGGTATCTTACATATGAAGGGGCAAAAAAAAGATGGGACACTCCTACCCAGGAACAAAAGGAAAGACTTGATTTTGAACTGGCAATGATAGCAAAAATGGGGTTCCCCGGCTATTTTCTTATTGTACAGGATTTCCTCAATGCGGCCCGCGAAATGGGTGTCTCCGTTGGTCCCGGACGAGGTTCTGCAGCCGGTTCCGCAGTAGCTTACTGCCTTAAAATAACAGACATTGACCCAATAAAATACGGCCTCCTCTTTGAGAGATTCCTTAACCTCGACCGGATATCCATGCCGGATATCGATATAGACTTCGATGAAGACGGCAGGGAATCAGTACTTAAATATGTAGTAAATAAATATGGTCACGACAAGGTTGCCCACATAATTACATTCGGCTCCATGGCAGCCAAGATGGCCATCCGCGATGTTGCACGCGTTCAGAAGCTGCCATTGCCCGATGCCGACCGTCTGGCCAAGCTGGTACCCGAGCGACCCGGCATCTCACTCTCAGCTGCCTATTCTGAAGTACCCGAA
>DATFLA010000265.1:0-2640 GCA_035268305.1 Bacteroidales bacterium
CTATCATACCAAGGTTTATTCCCTGCGGATTCATATCCCAGTCGATGCCGCGAATGGACAGAGGATCAAATATCCTTGGTTTCAGGTACTCAAACAGTGTCTGACCCGTAACCTGCTGGACAATAGCTGAAAGCATAAAGGTTGCCATATTATTGTAAAGAAATACTGTTCCCGGCTTATGAACAGGTTCAAGTGAGATAAATGCCCTGATCCAGTCATCATTGACACCTGCACCCATAAGAGCCGGTTCCTGTCCAACAGACATGGTAAGAAGATTCTGAACAGTCAGCTCCCTCATATACTTACCGATTGTATCAGGTAAAGAATAAGGAAAGAAGGAAATGACTTTATCAGACAGCTTCAGCCTGTTTTCTGCAACAGCCAGCCCTATACCTGTTGCAGTGAAGGTTTTGCTGGCTGAAAACATTATATGCCTGTATTCAGGTCCGTATGGATTCCACCAGCCCTCTGCAATTACTTTGCCATGCCGGATAAACATAAAGCTGTGAATTTCCTGGCGTCCCGTATCCACTGCATTTATAAAATCAATAATTCCGGCCGAGGCTACTCCTTCTGTCTCGGGAATACTTCTTGGCAGCTGATCCGGGCTTTGACCCTTAAGTCCTGTTGTTATAAGAGAACTCAAAAACAGGATCAGAAGAACTGTAACAGATCCTCTCGCTTTGTGATTTGTCTTCATAATAAAAAATGTTTTTTCTATAATTCTCTAATCCAAATATTCCTGAAAGATACAGGGTTACCATGTTGTTGTAACAGGATCCTTCCCGGACCATGTTTTTTAATTAGATACTCTGGTATTCCTACATATGTAGTGGGTCCCCGCAAGGCAACATTGTTCTGAATCAACACACCATTCTGGAAAACAGTTACCCGCGGGGGAGTAAAATAAGAGGTGCTGTCACTACCAAAACGTGGTGCAGTAAACACTATATCAAAAGATTGCCATTCACCCGGTTTCCTGCAGACATTTACAAGGGGTGCATATTGTTTGTATATGCTTCCTGCCTGGCCGTTCCTGTATGTCCTGTTGTCATAACTGTCCAGTATCTGGAGTTCATATAGTCCCTGCAAATAGACCCCACTGTTACCTCTGCCCTGCCCTTCACCTGTTATTACTGAGGGAGTTGCCCATTCAACATGCAACTGAAAATCATTGAAAACACGTTTAGTCATCAGCGAACCGGAACCCTTTACTGATTGCATTGCTCCGTCCTTTATGATCCAGGTTGCAGGTCTTGTTCCGCTATTCGGTCCCCAACCCGCACTTTCTTCCCATTCTTTGTCAATGTCTTTGCCATCAAACAGGATAATGGCATCGGATGGAGGACCACCAAACTGGGCAGGTGGCTGAACAACAGGCACCTCAGGTTCCATAATCTCAGTCATAAAATGATTCATTCTAAGCAGTGAGTCCTCGGCAGGATTATAACCATCCTTTTTCATCCTTTCTGTAGATTGTTTTGACAAGAAAGGATTCACCGGTGCCGGAGTTTTGGCAGGCTGGCTCTTTTGTGAAAAAGCCGGACCAGCAAAGAAAAGTATCGCTGCAATAAATAATAATTGTTTCATAGGTATAGGTTTTATATTTTAAATTACAATTGGTAAGTTACCAAAAATCAATTGAACTTTGCCAGAAAATAAATTTATTGAACGATAAGCTATTATTACATAGGCATTACTATAATACCATTTAAAAACTCCCGGGTTTAATTCCTTATTAGCCAGATAAGTAAGAATCCTTATTTAGCCCAGGCTTCTCCCTCAGGCGTCCGTCGCCAGGCGAAGTAAGCATCCAGAACTTTGAGCGATTCGGCACCTGGCACCGGACCTGTATGCGGCGTCTGATTGAAGTACATCACTACCGGATTAGTATCGCTGAATGCTGGCCATATGGGAACTCCCCTGCCATTTGGATCGCCATACCTGGCAAAGTTAGTCCAATAGGTGGCCATGTCTTCTGATATCTGCTTGTCTGTTTTCGTAATCTGAGGATTCGAGCTATTAAGATGCCCGAAAACGTAGGCAACTTCCATACCGTGTGGTGAGCCATAACCGGCACGGGGAGAACCTTCTGGATAATCAGGGTGCTGATCGAAATAATAATAGAAAACCTTTGATTTTCCTGTCTGTGCCTGAAGTCGCGCCCAAATCCAGGTATGCCACCCAAATGCTGCATCACGGGTGAGGTCCCGTGCTGTTTTAGGCACTGTGTTTGTTCCGACCGGATAGGCTTTGATAAGAGCTTCTGCAAATTTACCGTAACGCTCTTTGACGCCTTTGATATATTCTTCCGGTGTTTTTGGTGGAGAAAAGCTCGCTCCTTCGTCTGAGTTGTAACCCACAAGAATTGGAGTATCATTATATTTGCCCGCGGCATAGAGTTTATATTGATCGTCGGGAATCACATATCCGTCGATGATCGGCCATGCCATCCCGAGTCCCCTGCCTGTGGGGAGTTTATCGGCGCTGATCTTCCGCAGTTCTGCAATTGACGAAACTCCTGCGCTGCTGACGTAAGCTTCCCCGGCATGTTCAGCATCAGGAAGGCGTTTCATATTTTCTCCCGGAAAGAGAGTGGGCCGTGGTGGTCCAAACGATCCGCCACTTTCCGATATGGCT
>DATFLA010000266.1:0-2281 GCA_035268305.1 Bacteroidales bacterium
ATCGGCTTGAAGGATCTTAAATACTTTTATATATTTTTTGTTAAACAGGCATAGATAACCTGGTATTAACAGGTTTAAAAAATTATGTTTATAAGTTTATGGCAACATTCAATCTTAACATTAACGGTAAAATGAGAGAGGTGGATGCAGATCCCTCTACTCCGATGCTGTGGGTGCTCAGGGATCACCTGGGGCTTCCGGGAACTAAGTACGGATGCGGAATTGGCCAGTGTGGAGCATGCACCATACACATTGATGGCAAAGCTGTCCGCTCCTGTATCACAGGTATTTCAGAGGTGGGTAACCAGAAGGTAACAACCATAGAGGGACTGTCTGAGAATGGGGATCACCCTGTACAGAAAGCCTGGCTTGAACATGATGTCCCCCAGTGCGGCTATTGCCAGTCGGGACAAATAATGACTGCATCTGCATTATTAAAGGATAATCCTGATCCGAACGATGAGGAAATTAATGCAGCAATGAATGGTAATATCTGCCGATGTGGTACCTACACAAGGATAAAGAAAGCAATAAAAACAGCCGCTCAATCATGATATATCCTGTCAGAAATTATCCGGAAATTTGAAAGTACAAATGTTAATGATAAAAACTGAAATAAAATAATGGCATACGTTAAGACAACAATTAACAGACGTTCTTTTATCAGGAGTTCCGTGCTCGCTGGTGGAGGTATGTTGCTCGGTTTTAACTGGATGGCAGCCTGCGCTTCAGGTACTTCAAAAGTACTCAAAATGTCTGAGGAATGGTTTCGTATCAACGCTTTCCTTAAGCTTGGTGTGAATGGAGTTGCAACAATTATGTCGCCAAATCCTGAGATAGGCCAGAATGTTAAGACATCAATGCCAATGATAGTGGCAGAAGAGCTCGATATTAACTGGGACAATGTTCTTGTTGAACAGGCACGGCTGAATACCGATCTTTTTAAGAGGCAGCTGGCAGGAGGCAGCCAGTCTATCCGTCAGGGATGGAACGGACTTCGACTGGCAGGAGCAACAGCACGTCGTATGCTGATGGAGGCTGCAGCTCAGAAATGGAATGTTCCGGTTGATGAGATTACTACCGATATGGGAGTATTATATCATAAGAAAAGCGGGAACAAAGCCGGCTACGGTGAAATGGCTTCTGCTGCTGCTAAAATAAAAGTACCGGGAAAAGTAAAATTGAAAGACATTAAGGACTTTAAAATTATCGGTACCTCAAGAAAAAATGTTGACGCTCCGGGCATTGTCACAGGGAAACCATTATTCGGGCTTGACCATAAGAAGGAGGGGATGCTGATTGCCATGATAGTTCATCCTCCTGCATTCGGACTAAAGCTTAAATCTTTTGACGATACGGAAGCAAGGAGTATGCCCGGGATAAAGGATATATTCTCATTGCAGACCTACAATGAAGGTTACCGGAAGCAGTGGTCAGATACGGATGCTTTCAATGACCTTGTTGCTGTTGTTGGTAACTCCACCTGGGAAGTTATTAATGCAAAGGATGCATTAAAGGTTGAATGGGAACCCATCCAGGATTCCCCTGAAGTACCATCTCGGCGTGAAAGCACTGATTCATATAAGTCCATGATGGCAGCCATGGATGCAAAACCGGGTAATGTAAGAAGAAAAGACGGGGACCCGGAAGCTGCCTTCAAAAAAGCCGCAAAGGTTATTGAACGGACATATTCGGCTCCCTTTCTGGCCCATAATACTATGGAGCCTATGAACTTCTTTGCTGATGTTACCGACAACAAAGCTGAGATGATAGGTCCTGTTCAGTCTCCGGAATTTATGGAAAAGTCTGTTGCCGCCAGGCTGGGTATGCCTCTTGAAAAAGTTGACGTGCAGATGACGCGTGCCGGCGGTGGCTTTGGAAGACGTCTGTATGGGCATTTCATGGTGGAAGCAGCAGTCATTTCGCAGAAGATGAAAGCACCGGTGAAGCTTATTTACAAACGCGAGGATGATATGACATTCGGCAACTACAGACCTGCATATCACGCGTATTACAGGGCAGGACTGGATGCTGGCAATAACCTCGTGGCATTTCATGTAAGGGCAGGGGGTATGTCAGAGAGTCCGCTGGAAGCTAACAGGTTTCCGGCAGGTGCTGTGGATAACTACCTGGCCGAGGAATGGGTGATAAACACCAATATCACAACTGCAGCCTTCAGGGCCCCTTCATCCAACTTTATTGCATCGGCCGAACAGTCCTTTCTTGATGAGGTGGCAGAGGCAGCAGGGAAGGACCCTGCAGTTCCGCCTCGATCTTCTTA
>DATFLA010000267.1:0-2332 GCA_035268305.1 Bacteroidales bacterium
TCCATTATCCTGCCTGAGATGAGCATGAGCGATACTTCAGCTATTTTAGCCTGGTACTGAATGGAGAGAAGGCTCTCCCGGGCATCCAGAAGGCTCTTTTGTACTTCCCTGAGATCAATACCGGAGAGGCTGCCAAGCTTGTATCTCTCAAGAGCGATATCCAGGTTCTCCGCAGCAGTGCTGAGGTTTTGCTTTTCCAGTGTTATGAGTCTCAGGTTATTGCTGTAGGCATTGAAGATTGTTATAAGATCGGCCCTTATGCCCTGTTCAAGTTGTTGATATAGAAGCTCTTTGTTTTGCATGTCAATTGTTGCATTCCTGATGCTGCGTCGCTGAGTGAACCCGTCAAACAGGTTAAATCCTAGTGTAAGGCCGTAATTCATTCCCTTTACAGCATTGGTTTTAGTTGTACTGCTGGAATAATTGTACATATTATAGCTGTAGCCTGATGTGAGGTTGAGATAGGGATATGTACGTGATGAAATGATCCTGTAGTCATATTCTGATAAAGTCCTGTTTCCAGCTGCAATTAAAAGTCCAGTATTCCGGGAGAGAGTCTGATCAAGAAGATCGTCATATAACAGTGTGGGATTTACCTGTATCGCAGTATCCTGAGTTAAGAAGCTGGCACCAACATCATCGGCAGCCATCAGTTCATTTAGTTTAACCTGTGCCGATCTTACAACTTCACTCTGTTTTGAAAGTCTTGAACTATCAGCATTCAAATAAACCCTCGATTGCAGGACCTCTAGTTTGGATCCGGAACCGAGAAGGTAGCGGTCTTCATCTATCCTGAGCCTTTCCTTTGACAATGCAACAGCATATTTCATGTTATTAAGAAGCTGTATCTGCTGTATGTAATTATAGTACCCCGATATTATCTCTGATACAAGGTTTTCGGCTGCCAGGCGCGTATTCAATTCCCCCTGTTTCTTAAGTTCACCAAGTTTCTTATACGTTGTTCTTACACTGAAACCATCGAACAGGGTCCATCCGAGGGATACAGAATTTGCCGAGGTGGTGTTATAGACCCCACTGGCAGAATTTGTACTCCCGTCAGTCATTTTTTGTTTGCTGTCGGTCAGTGTACCACTGTAGCTGCTGTTAAGGCTGAGAGAAGGGAGATACCCGGCATTTCCCGGAGTGAAATTGTTACTGGCAATAGTTTCATTATTTCTTGCAACGAGCAACGAGAAATTTCGTTCCAGTCCAATACCTATACACTCTTTCAGACCGTAAACCGACTGGCTGAATGAATCAGGAAAGATTGCCAGCAGAACCAGGCTCAGGAAGAGGTATTTCATTTTCAGTTTCATTTTCAGTGATTTTTTGTTCGCTTGATATATATGTATAGATGGCTGGTACCACAAACAGTGTGAGGAAAGTTGAGAAAAACATACCGCCTACAACAGCAACACCCATTGATATTCTGCTCTGGGCTCCTTCACCGAAGCCGAGGGCCAGCGGAAGTATACCCAATATAGTTGCAAGGCTTGTCATCAGGATTGGACGGAACCTGGCAGCGGCAGCATATTTTATTGCTTCTGATTTTGACGATCCGGCAACTTTTCTCTGGTTAGCAAATTCAACAATCAGGATGCCGTTTTTAGTCACAAGGCCGATAAGCATGATTATGCCTATCTGGCTGAAAATATTCATAGTTATGTTAAAATACCACATAAACAGCAATGCTCCCGTAAGAGCCAGTGGTACCGTCATCATAACTATCAGTGGATCCTTAAAACTCTCGAATTGTGCCGAGAGAACTAGGAATATCAGTATGATGGCAAGTACAAAGGCAAACATAAGGCTTGATGAACTTTCCCTGAAGTCTTTGGAGTCTCCGGCTAGCGCAGTACGGAATGTGTCATCAAGTGTCTCTTTTGCTATTTTATCCATCTCGTCCAGGCCCTGGCTTATTGATTTCCCTTTGGCCAGTCCTGCTGACACGGTAGCAGCCACGAATCTGTTATACCTGTAAAGCTGAGGAGGAGCTGTCTCCTCAGACAGGGTTACAAGATTATCAAACTGGATCATCTGACCTGCATTGTTTCTTACATACAACGATTTAAGGTCAAGAGGCTTATTGCGATCCTGTCTTGCCAGGTCTCCCAGAATCTGGTATTGTTTTCCGTTCATGAAGAAATAGCCGAATCTCTGACCGCTTAAAGCAAGCTGAAGCGTCTGTCCAATATTCTGGGTAGTTATGCCAAGCGCACTTGCCTTGTCCCTGTCGATGTGAATCCTTAGTTCCGGTTTTGTAAATTTAAGGTTTACATCTGCCATCTGGAATGTGGGATTATCTGCTACTTTTGCCATGAAGGCTGGCAAT
>DATFLA010000268.1:0-10439 GCA_035268305.1 Bacteroidales bacterium
GAAGATCAATGCATATGCAGTACCAAGCTGTTTTTCAGGTATGATCTTGGGAACAGACGGCCACATGGCAGCAGGTACAAGGGAGAATCCGATTCCAAGTATGATTACCATTCCGGCAGCAAGCCACCATGCATTAAGGAAAGGTATGGAGAGCACGCCGTGAACTGCAATAAGTATAAATGATCCTATAATCATAATCGTTGCTCCCTTACCCTTCTGATCATATACGGTTCCGAACAATGGCGTCAGGAAGATAGTCCCGAATGGCAGAAGTGCCGGTATCGTACCCGCAAGATTGGGATTTACATTATATTTATTAATCATTAGATCCGTTGCATAGAAAAGAAACGGGAACACAGCTGAATAGAACAATACACAAAGAATAGCTATGTACCAGAAACCCCTGTTCTTTATAATGAACAGTATGTCTTTTAGCTCAAAGGCGTCCTCCTCTCCTCCGTCATTACTTTGTGCTATTGAAGCATCAAGCTTTTTATCCATGAATGTATAGATAATGAAGGCTGAAAGAGCTATGAGCATGAAAACAAAAGCAATTAAAACAGGTGATGAATAGGAATATGCCTTTGCAACAGGAAGAGCTATTCCAAGGGCAACAGCAGTTCCGAGACGTGCAATTGACATCTGTAGTCCCATTGCAAGGGCCATCTCTTTCCCCTTGAACCATTTCACCACAGCTTTAGACACGGTGATTCCTCCTGCCTCAGTACCAACACCAAAAATTCCAAACCCTATAGCTGATATAATAACCTGTGTTTTTATACCGAAGATCATGGCTCCGTCTGGAAACACATGCATCAGGGCCCAGTAGTTAATCCCGGTTCCAATTGTCATCATCATTGTGGCTGCAAGGCCTGTAAACCTCACTCCCATTTTGTCGAGAATGATGCCGCTGAAGATCAGCATGAAAAGAAATACATTGAACCATGTATAAGATGATGTATAAATTCCAAAGTCAGAGCTGTTCCAGCCAAGGATACTCTCCAGCATTGGTTTCACAGGTGAAAGTGCATAGTTGAAATAGTAAGCACCGAACATTGACAGTGATACTATTACCAGAGCTGTCCACCTGGCCTTTTTGGAATCACGTAAAGTGCGGATCTGTTGTTCCATATTAGCTTTTATTTTTAGTTTTGATTTTTAATGTCGGTAAATGTAAAAAATAAATTGGATGAATTTATTAAATACAGTCTATATATGAACTTAATTAATACCTGATTGTTAAAAAATCTAAAGAAGAAACAGGAAGATCTTTTTTTTGAAAGATTTTCATTTACTTTGCCGGGAAAGATATTTAATTATCTAGATATGTAAAACCCGCAAATTCTCCAAAACAGTATAAATTTGTATGATTTTCAGAATGCGGGTTCTGTAAGAATTAAGAAATTTAATTTTAAAAGAAATGAAAAAGGTATTATTCTTTGCTTTGCTGGCCCTTGTTACGATACAGTCTAAATCGCAAAGCACCACAGAAACAGTTAAATCACCGGTTAAATGGTACACTATACAGGAAGCTGAAAAACTAAATCAAAAAGATCCCCGTCCTATTTTTGTCGATACTTATACCGACTGGTGCGGATGGTGTAAGAAGATGGATCGTGAGACATTCACAAATCCGGTTATTGCCAATATTCTTAACACCAAATTCTATCCGGTTAAATTCAATGCTGAAAGCAAGGAACCCGTGACTTTTCTGGGACATACTTTTATTAACGACGGGAAAGCAGGTAATGCTCACCAGCTTGCAGTTGCACTATTAAACGGACAGCTCTCCTATCCTACTGTTGTGTTCATCATTCCTGATAAAGACAAACCAAAAGTTCAGCCTGTTCCCGGTTTCAGGGAGCCAAAAGATATGGAAGTACTCCTGAGCTTTTTTGGCGACAAAGCATATTTAACTCAGTCGTGGGATGCTTTCCAGAGCAGCTTCAAGGGAAAGGTACAATAGTTGGCGGCAGGAGGAAAGACTAAGAGACTTAGGGACCGCAAGACCTTTTTACTGCCCCAGTATATAATTGGCCGGCAGCTGTATTACCTGTCCGAATTGGTACACAAGTCGTCGTGAATTGAAAAGGACATCACCTTCAAGAATAATTTTCATATCAGCTACATCTGGTACCCTGTAATACAGTTTATCATATTCCTGGCTGTCGCGGCTGTCCGTGGTATTGTTCAGAACAGTAAGTGCTTTGGTTTTCTGTTCAGGTGTAAAGACAACAGTAACAGGTTTACCACCCTTGTCAGTTCCTGCTACAGGGCCGGTGAGATCAGAAAACCTGAAAATTGTAACCGGCTTGCCAAGCATGTCCTTCGAAGGGATTACATGGTAAGTAAACAGTCTTTTTTCAGTTATTGTACGTCCCGTAAATAATTCTGTATATTGTTTTTCAAGCCTGTTAATCTCATTAATCGATGCTTCACTCTGAGGGAAAACATTAGCTTCACCGGTTAGTATCATATGTTTGCCGTCACGAAGTTCCATAAGTCTTTTGGCGGCTTTCTCGGCAAGCTGATCTACTGAAAGCTTCCGCATTTTCTCAACAATATAAGGAATGCGAATAAACGAAGAATCTAGACTGACCCTTTTATAAGCCGTATCACGCTGAAGTCTGAAATATTCATCAGACCCCAGGTCATAGGACCTGTACTGACCCGCAGCCGATCCCAGTGCCTCTGACCGGTTGCCTGCTGAAGCATAAATATCAGGATTAAGATCGAGTATCAGACCTTCTTTCTTTAGTTTAAGGACATCAGACTGAAATAACCCTTCACTTTTGATCACATAAAACTCCGATGGATCCAGTTCTTCAGAGGTTTTGACATTCACATTGTCGATTGACCACGACTCGTTTTCGTTTTTTATCACGTTATCAAGGCCCAGCATATCGCTTGCATACCGGGCATACGGGCCAGGTATTTCAATTGTCCTGTCCATCTCCACAACAACAGTGAAGACAGTCCTTGGGAGTGCGTAAACGATGCTGCCATCCTTTACAACACTGGTTCCTGATAAAGGGGTAATAACTGCCTGGCCGGCTATATTTCTTGTTGATGAACAGGAGCTTACAAGATAAACAGCTACCAGCAATAATGTAAGTCGCGCAATAGTTTTCATAAATTTATTCATTAGTTCAAAGTGATTATCAAAAAATACTTAAAATACTCTTTCTCTTATTCTTAAATACGCTTCACCTATATTGTTTATTATGTCTGAAGCAATCATTGATTCAGGAGACAGCTTTTCAGCGGCAATATCACCTGCCAGGCCGTGCAGGAAAACCCCAGCCACAGCTGCATCCACAGGGTCATACCCCTGTGTAAGCAAAGATAATATTATTCCTGTAAGCACATCACCACTCCCGCCTGTAGCCATTCCCGGATTTCCGGTACTGTTAAACCTCACATTTCCGTCAGGTGAACTTATTGACGTATGAGCTCCTTTAAGAACCACAATGCAATTGTACTTAGCTGAGAAACCGACCTGCCGGACCAACCTGTCATAACAGTTTGCAGCAGTTCCTGTAAGTCTCTCAAACTCCTTAACATGAGGGGTTAATATTGTTCTCCCGGGCAATAATGTCAGCCACTCCCTGTTCTCAGCAAGGATATTAATAGCATCAGCATCTATCACAAGTGGTTTATCGGCCGACTGCAGTAGTGCATGGATTGCACTTGCAGTTTCTGCATTCCTTCCTATACCCGGTCCGGTCCCAATGGCACTGTAAGATGATAGATCAGGCATACCCGAAATATGATTTTCATTATTATCGATATTTACCATAGCCTCAGGCAAGGCACTTTGCATTATAAGATTACCGCAAGCCGGTATATGGCATGTTATTAGTCCTGCCCCGGATCTTACAGCACCTCCGGCGCCAAGCACAGCCGCTCCCATTTTTCCGAATGAGCCAGATATCATCAAGCCGTGTCCGTATGATCCCTTATGGTCAAACTTTTTGCGTTTTCGTAACAGGGGTACTATATCGGTTAGTTCAGTAAAACTAAAATCTGTTGTTGTTCCGGATATTGCCGCCTTGTGCAATCCGATCGGAAGTACAAACCATTCGCCTGTAAATTCCGCATTATCAGAAAACATAAATGACAGTTTCGGAAACTGGAAGCTGAGGGTATAGTCTGCCCTGATGATACAATTCGTGTCATTTGTGCCATTGTCCTCACCGAACAACCCGGATGGTATATCAACCGAAATAACTTTTTTATTATCTGAACCGTTAATATATTTTATCACTTCACCAGGTAATCCCTTTGCATTGCGGGTTAATCCCGAACCGAATATAGCATCAATAACAAGATCACCCGAAGTTATCATGGGAAACTCTTCAGCAGAATCAATATTTCTGACACTTACACCTGTCTCACTTTCAAGCCTTTTATAATTAGCTATCCAGTCAGGCGAACGCTTTTCCGTGAAATTCAGGGAATAAACATCAACATCAAACTCATTAAGCGAGAGCATCCTTGCCAGTGCCAGTCCGTCGCCACCATTATTACCTGGTCCCGCAAAGACAATAAAATGATCGGACCTGCCAAACCTCCCGGAAAGCCATGTAAAAAGCTGCAATGCTGCACGCTCCATCAGATTTACAGAAGATACCGGTTCATTTTTGATTGTAAATTCATCAATTTCTCTAATTTGTTCACTCCTGAATATTTTCATAGGCAACTTATTATCAGGCTTTCTCAAAAGAAAAGAGTTATTTATCACAAAGCCGGCCAGGTTGATCTTTGCGATTACTCCTCATTTGATAAAACCCTGTAAGTTTGATTAACATTACACAAAGTTACACTCTTCCATTGTTAATTAAAACCATGTAACAAATAATGAATGAAAAAGGTTAAAGAGCAGAGTTATTTTACGTTCAAAATGATATATTTGTTAAAATTCAAACCAGGTGATACTGATTACGGGTAACAGTAGCAGAACTCACCATAAAGCCAGTTAACCTGACTAAAAATAAATACTAACCAATAACTGAAAAATATGCTTAAGAATCACCCGAAGGGACTACTTGTAGCCTTTTTCTCTAATATGGGCGAAAGATTTGGATTTTATACAATGATGGCCATCCTTGTATTGTTTTTGCAGGCCAGGTATGATCTTTCAGCAGAAAATGCCGGAACAATTTACAGCTGGTTTTATTTCAGCATATATGCCCTTGCCCTTGTCGGGGGTATTGTTGCTGATGCCACAAAGAAATACAAACTGATAATAATGACCGGTATCTTCATCATGTTTGCCGGGTATGTTATTATGGCCATTCCGGGGATGTCTCTGACAATAACCATAGCCGGACTCTTTACAATAGCTTTTGGGAACGGGCTGTTTAAGGGAAATCTTCAGGCTGTTGTAGGACAGATGTATGATGATCCGAAATATTCAAAGCTGCGTGATTCAGCATACATGATATTTTATATGGGAATTAATGTTGGTGCTTTCTTTGCTCCCTTTGCCGCTACAGGTATGCGCAACTGGTGGCTGAAGGTTAATGGTTACCTTCATGATGCAAGCCTCCCTTCGCTCTGCCACCAGTACCTCAACGGTACCCTGGCCGATCCGTCAACATTGCAAAAGCTTGCCGATCATGTCAATGTGGCCGGACCTGTAACCGATCTGAGTTCTTTTGCAACAAAATACCTTGAAGTATTCTCAAGAGGATATAACTATGCTTTCGGTGTGGCAGCCGGTGCAATGGTGATATCGCTGCTGGTATATGTATTCTTCAACAGGCTTTTACCAAATAAGGAAAAGAGTGTAAAAGAATCTACGGCCAAAGTCGATTTCAAACCGGGCACCATAATAGCATCCCTTGCAGCTATGGGCATAACAGCTGTTGCACTCACATTTGTTGTCGGACTGGCTGACGGCTTTGCCTTCGGACTCTTTGCCGCCTTCCTGACCTGGATAATAATGAGCTCAAGGAAAGAGGAAAAGGAGCGGATCACTGCCCTTGCTTTTGTCTTTATAGTTGTTGTGTTCTTCTGGATGTCCTTTCACCAGAACGGTCTTACACTTACAATGTTCGCACGCGACTATACAGTCAAACAGGTAGGGCCAATTACAAATATGTTCTTTACTCTTCCGTCAATGCTTGCTGTTGTGGGATCAATAGCCGGACTCGTATTGCTGATCCGCAGGAATTCAGATGCCAAATCACGACTGATAGGCGGAGTCCTGCTTGTCATTGCAATACTATTTGCCACATTCCTGCTCACAGGAGTAGATCCAACCGGCGTTATAGTTAAAATAATCACCCCGTTTGGCAAGCAGAATGCCATATCGCCCGAGATATTCCAGTCTTTCAATCCACTTTTTATTGTAGCTCTTACATTTCCGGTGATGGGCATTTTTGCATGGATGGCAAGGAAAGGAATCGAGCCCAGTACACCGAAAAAGATCGGACTCGGAATGATAATAGCAGCTGTAGGCTTCCTAGTGATATTCTTTGGTTCTATTGGCCTGCCGTCACAGCTTTCACTGGCGGGAGCTCCTGTAGCTGAAGCAGAGAGGGTTTCTCCTTACTGGCTTATAAACAGCTATCTTATTCTTACTATCGCTGAGCTTTTCCTTAGTCCTATGGGCTTGTCCTTTGTATCAAAAGTTGCTCCTTCCCGTTTCCAGGGACTTATGCAGGGAGGTTGGCTGCTTGCAACAGCTGTTGGGAACAAACTTCTTGTTGTGGGATCAATTCTATGGACAAAATTCTCACTTACAACATTATGGATGGTGTTTATTATTTGTTGCCTCGTGTCAGCAGCATTTATTTTTTCAGTATTGAAAAGACTTGAAAAAGTCGGAAACGACTAATTGAAATATTAAACAAATACAGCCTTTTAGTAAATTGTTTTTATTGCAATACCGGTTTAATTTAATAATTGCTAACTAAAAATAGCAATTAAGACAATTTTGCTATTTTTGCATCGGTTAAATTATCCTGCTGATTTAATTAACTGGAGAGCTCTGACCGGGTTTCGGCAGACAACCGAAAATGGAAGGACAGACCAGCTGTGGAGTTATAGGTTGCTGCTGAGTACAGCTATCCGGAGAGTCCGGTAAAGTTAAGTGTTTTTAATTACAGGATAAACAGGCATTAAATTAGAAAAAGATGAAAGTCCTGAAATTTGGTGGAACATCGGTAGGATCGCCCGAACGTATTATTGAGGTGAAGAAGATAATTGAATCGCAGCCTATGGCTTGCGTGATTATCATTTCTGCCTTCCAGGGAGTGACAGATGAGTTAAAACACATTTGCGAACTGGCTGCATCAAGGAAGGATGATTATAATTCCAGTCTCGACAAGCTTGAAGAAAAGCATATTCATTTTACAAAACAGCTGGTTAATAATGGTGATACAGATAAGATAATATCAGGTATCCGTAATATATTCGGCAAGCTAAGAGAGACACTAAAGGGGATTTATCTTTTAAAGGAACTCACTCTCCATTCGCTCGACAAGGCAGTTTCGACAGGAGAAGTGCTTTCCTCCTATATAATAAGCAGCATTATTGAAGGCAGCGTATTGTCCGATTCGCGTCTGCTTATAAAGACAGACAGCAATTTCGGATCGGCAAATGTTGATTTTACTGTTACCAATGAGCTAATTCTGAAGAACATAACAGGCAAAGACAGGTTTACAGTGATGCCGGGTTTCATAGCAAGTAATGCTGAAGGAGAAACAACTACACTTGGCCGGGGCGGGTCGGATTACACTGCCTCTATTGTAGCTGCTGCAATAAAGGCAGAGGTCCTTGAGATATGGACCGATGTTGACGGTTTTATGACAGCAGATCCGAGAAATGTGGAAAAGGCTTATGCTATAGATAACCTGTCTTATTCCGAAGCAATTGAATTATCTCATTTCGGGGCTAAGGTAATATATACCCCTACCCTTCGCCCTGTTTACAGGAAGAACATCCCAATCCTTGTATTAAACAGTTTCAACCCCGGGTCCGGGGGAACAAGGATAAGTAATGATCCGTCAAACGGCAATAATAGTCCAATAAAAGGTATTTCTTCGATAGATCAGATTGATCTTATAACACTTCAGGGGACCGGTATGGTAGGAGTTACAGGAATATCAATGAGATTATTCAGTGTTCTTGCCAGGAAGAGTATTAATGTAGTACTCATCACACAGGCATCTTCAGAATATTCCATAACTTTTGCCGTCGGTCCCGGCGATTCGGAACAGGCAGTCAGGGCTATTCATGAAGAATTCAGGATTGAAATTGAATTGAACAGGGAAATAAAGCTTCTTGTTGAAAAGAAACTTTCGATAATTGCTATCGTTGGTGAAAAAATGAAGAATACTCCCGGGATCTCAGCCACACTGTTCCGCGCACTCGGAAGAAACGGGATAAATGTAATAGCAACAGCCCAGGGATCATCTGAACTGAATATTTCCGTTGTTATAAAAAATGAAAGCCTCAAAAAGGCACTCAATGTAATACACGACGGATTCTTCCTTTCAAGGTACAAAGAGATGCACATATTTATAGCAGGTACCGGACTTGTCGGATCAAGCCTTTTGAAACAGGTTCAGAAACAGAAGGCAACTCTCCTGGAGGAACATAAGCTGAGCATCAACCTTATCGGTGTCACCAATACAAGGAAAATGCTAATCGATAAAAACGGTATCTCCTTTGCCGGTTACAGGGAATCGCTGAAGACATCGGAGGAAAAGGGTGATATCCGGAGTTTTATTAAGCAAATGACACGACTTAACCTACGGAATTCAGTTTTTATCGATTGTACCGCTGATGAAAATGTTGCTCTGAGATATCCAGATATACTTTCAGAATATGTATCTGTTGTAACTGCCAATAAAATAGCATGTTCATCCGGGTTCAGCTACTATCAGCAACTAAAATCGCTAGCAAGCGAAAAAGGTGTCAGGTTCATGTATGAAACCACGGTTGGGGCAGGATTACCAGTAATTAAAACAATAAGCGATCTTATATTAAGCGGTGATAAAATACTGAAGATAGAGGCAGTACTGTCGGGAACAATGAATTTCATCTTTAATGAAATGGGGCCGGAAATGCCGCTAAGCGCAGCAATTAAAAAAGCCAGGGAAAAAGGCTATTCCGAGCCTGATCCAAGAGTCGACCTAAGCGGGACAGATGTTGTGAGGAAGATCATGATACTCGCACGGGAAGCCGGTTACAATATTGAAAAAGAAGATGTAATAGTAAGGACATTTCTGCCCGACGAATGTTTCGCCGGTGACATAAGTTCTTTCTTTGAAAGAGTAAAGAAATATGACAGGGAGTTCGAAGAAAAACGAAAGGAACTTGTTCGTCTTAACAGGAAATGGAGGTTTTTTGCCACACTGGACAATGGCAAGGCACAGGTTGAGTTATTAACCATAGGTCCGGAACATCCATCCTTTAACCTTGAAGGAAGCAATAACATCATACTTCTGACAACAAACAGGTATAATGAACTCCCTATGGTAATCAAGGGTTACGGTGCCGGCGCTGAAGTTACGGCAGCAGGAGTCTTTTCAGATCTGATGCGTGTGGTGAATGTATAGAGGAAGGCAAAGGGCGCAGGGCGCAGGGCTGATGGCCGTATAAACAAGATAACGACAAAATAACATAACAGCACAATACTCAAATTATTGAAAAACAAAACAATAACATACCATTCCACTAATCTTAAAGCTCCCGGAGTATCTTTCAGTGAGGCTTTGCTGAAAGGACTGGCACCCGACGGAGGTTTATATTTCCCCGACCTCATTCCTTTACTTGAAGATTATGAGATAGAAAATTTCCCGGGCATGAGATACCATGAACTGGCGACATTAATCCTTAATAAATATACTTCAGAAGAAATTCCATATAACGACCTGGCTTCCATTTGCCGCGAGGCTTATGATATTGATATCCCGCTTGAAAAAGTCATACTCAGGAGATACATCATGAGACTTGACATGGGGCCTACAGCCTCTTTCAAGGATTTTGCCGCCCGTATCATGAGCAGGTTGATGCAATATTTCCTTTCACGTGACAATAAGCATCTTACAATACTTACGGCCACATCGGGGGATACAGGGAGTGCCGTAGCCAGCGCTTTTCACGGACTTAAGAACATAAAGGTCATTATATTATTCCCTTCCGGGGAAGTCAGCCCGATGCAAAGGAAACAAATGACGACACTGAGAGGAAACATAAGTGTAATAGCAATCAACGGGAAATTTGATGATTGCCAGCGACTTGTTAAGAAGGCATTCACAGACAAAACACTGGAAAATCTTAATCTTTCATCGGCTAATTCGATCAATATAGGTCGTCTTCTGCCCCAATCAGTATACTATTTTTACTCATGGTCGAGGCTGGCACTAAACTCGCAGGAACAGGTTATTTTCAGTGTACCCTCAGGTAACTTCGGAAACCTGATG
>DATFLA010000269.1:0-2529 GCA_035268305.1 Bacteroidales bacterium
CGGAAAATCAGGCGAAAAAGAAGATAACGGAGTAATCAATGAGTTTCCGGGTCATTCCATCCTTATCGGATCAGAGTCAGATGATGAAGACCCGGCAGGGATAATACTTCTTTCCGGTGATGAGGGCGAAGAAGAAAATGAAAGGATCTTTTATATGGATCCCGGAATTACAACAGCAGAGCCGCCTGAGCTCCTTGAGCTTGATACTGATGAGAAAGAGGCGGCCGCGATGGAAGACCTCCCTGGGCATGTACAAGACGAAGACAGGAAGCTGAAAAGTGATAAACAACTGTCGCAAATTGAGCTTATCGATAGGTTTATACTTGATAATCCAAGGATAGAACCGAAAAGGGAAAAGACAGATGCTCCCCAGGCAGATATATCAATGTCTTTCGGTGAGGGGACCGGAGAGTTTGTTACAGAGACACTTGCGAGGATTTATATCAGCCAGGGATACTATTCCAGGGCTATAGATATTTATGAAAAATTAAGTTTGAAATTTCCGGAAAAAAGCAGTTACTTTGCATCTCAAATTGAAATGGTTAAAGAGCTTATAAAAAAATAAACAGATGGGTATTTATATTTTTGTTTCAGTATTAGTGATAATTGCCTGCATACTTCAGGTGATGATAGTACTTGTTCAAAATTCCAAGGGCGGTGGACTGGCTGCTAATTTTACATCCGCAGGTCAGTCGCTTGGTGTCCGTAAAACAGCTGATTTTCTTGAAAAGGCTACATGGACACTGGCAGGAGCGATTCTGATATTATGTGTTGTGGCAACTGCTTCTATCCCCCGTGCGGCTACAGAGGAACATTCAAGAATTGAAAACCAGATAAAAACAACAGTTGATCCCAATGCTATCCCTACTCTTCCGACAGCTGTGCCTCCGGCTTCGGATCAGCAGCAGCCTGCATCACAGGACCAACCTGAGAAATAAACATTATTATAATGGTATATTCCAAGTGTCAGTTTGTCACATACTGACACTTTTTTTGTTTTTTGCATATTGCGTTGTCATTCAGGATGTTGATTGAAAAAGCATCTTGTACCCGGGAAAAAATTGACAGAAGAATGCATGCAAAACATCTTCGGTTAATCAAAATTGACATTTTTTTCAATTTGGCACAGATTATGTTCAGGGAGGAAGTCAGAAATGATGTTTAACTTTAAAACTAGATAACATGGCACAATTAAAAGGCAGAATTTTAGCAGGAAAGGTTCTTGTTAAACCAAATGAAGCTGAAGAAAAGACAACAAGTGGTATCATTATACCCGACTCCGCAAAGGAGAAGCCCCGCCAGGGTACTGTTGTTATGGTCGGCGCATCAAAGAAGGACGAAGAGATGGAAGTTAAGTCGGGCGATACAGTCCTTTATGGTAAGTACGCTGGGCAGGAGCTTAGTATAGATGGAGTGGAGTACCTGCTTATCTCCCAGTCAGATGTACTGTTTATAGCATAAGAATCAAATAACGGAAAACAAACAAAAACAATAATAATATGGCAAAAGAAATCAAATTTAATATCGATGCGCGCGCCCTTCTGAAAGAAGGTGTTGATCAGTTAGCTGATGCAGTAAAAGTGACACTGGGTCCAAAAGGACGCCATGTTGTACTTGAGAAAAAATATGGAGCTCCCCAGGTGACAAAAGACGGTGTTACCGTAGCCAAGGAAATTGAACTCTCAGGTTCATACCAGAATATGGGGGCACAGATGGTTAAGGAAGTTGCTTCCAAAACAGGTGATATAGCCGGTGATGGTACAACTACTGCCACAGTACTTGCCCAGTCAATTATTAATGTAGGGCTTAAGAACATTACTGCCGGCGCTAACCCGATGGATATTAAAAGGGGTATAGACAAGGCTGTTGAGAAGGTAGTGGAAAACATTAAATCGCAGGCCCAGGTAATTGGCGACGATCTGAATAAGATTGAACAGGTAGCAAGGGTATCTGCCAACGATGACAAGGAAATAGGTAAACTCATTGCTGAAGCTATGGGTAAAGTTAAGAAAGAGGGTGTTATAACTGTTGAAGAATCGAAAGGTACAACTACATCTGTTGAGGTAGTTGAAGGGATGCAGTTCGATCGCGGTTATATCTCAGCCTATTTTGTTACAAATACAGATAAAATGGAAGCTGAACTCGAAAATCCTTATATTCTTATCTACGACAAAAAGATAAGCACAATGAAGGATATGCTTCCTATTCTGGAATCCACGGCTCAGAATGGTCGTCCGTTGCTTATTATTTCAGAAGATGTTGAGGGTGAAGCTCTCGCTACTCTTGTTGTGAACCGTCTGCGTGGTTCTCTGAGGGTATGTGCCGTTAAAGCTCCGGGTTTTGGCGACAGGCGGAAGGAAATGCTTGAGGATATTGCCATCCTGACAGGTGGTACAGTTATTTCTGAAGAAAAAGGTCTTAAACTTGAGCACACAACTCTCGACATGCTCGGAACATCTGAGAAAGTGAGCGTGAACAAGGAAAATACAACAATAGTTAACGGTGCCGGCGACAAAGAGATGATTCAGG
>DATFLA010000270.1:0-4715 GCA_035268305.1 Bacteroidales bacterium
GGGTCATTAAGAAGAGGAAGAAATATCTTGAGGGCAGGGTAATTAAATTTCATGAATATTCACCTGACAGGATAGAGCCAAAATGCAGGCATTTCGGTATTTGCGGAGGGTGTAAATGGCAGCATCTTCCATATGAGCTGCAACTGTATCATAAGGAAAAACAGGTGAAAGACAACCTGCAGCGTATAGGCAGGACAGATATACCGGATCTGATGCCTGTTAAAGGCTCATCGGAGCAATACCTGTACAGGAACAAGCTGGAATTTACTTTTTCCAACAGGCGCTGGCTTACAAGAGAGGAGATAGACTCGGGGGCAACTATTGAAAAGGAGAATGCACTGGGCTTCCACATCCCCGGACTGTTTGACAAGATCCTCGATATCGAGGAATGCCTTCTTCAGCCTGAACCTTCGAACAGGATAAGAAATGAAGTAAGACAATATGCACTGAAGCATAAGCTGACATTTTTTGATCCTGTCAACCAGGAAGGGTTTCTGAGAAATATGATAATCAGAAATTCTCTTGACGGGAAGGTAATGGTAATAATGGTTTTTCATTATGAGGACGAAGAGAAGAGAAATGGTTTGCTGAACCATATAGCCGGTCATTTCCCGGAGGTTGTCTCTGTTTTTTATATTATAAACAGAAAGAAAAACGATTCACTAAGCGATCAGGAGCCTGTATTTTATAAAGGGGAGAAGCACCTTTACGAAGAGATGAACGGGCTGAAGTTCAGGATCGGACCGATGTCTTTCTACCAGACAAACACAAAACAGGCTCTTGAGCTTTACAGGATTGCGGACCAGTTTGCCGGTCTGACGGGGAAGGAAATCGTTTACGACCTTTACACAGGTACCGGGACCATAGCCAATTTTGTAGCCGCCCGGGCCGGAAAAGTAATAGGTATTGAATACATCGAACAGGCCATCCACGATGCCAGGGTTAATTCTGAGATAAATGGAATAAGGAACACAAGTTTTTTTGCCGGCGACATGAAGAATGTGCTTACAGCCGGCTTTATTGAAGAAAATGGTAAACCTGATGTGATAATTACCGATCCACCCAGGGCGGGGATGCATGAAGATGTAATAAATGCCATACTTGAAGCAGCACCTGCAAAGATTGTATATGTCAGCTGCAATCCTGCAACACAGGCCCGCGATATACAGCTTCTTTCTGTTAAATATTCCGTAGCCGCTGTACAGCCGGTGGATATGTTTCCCCAGACACATCATGTTGAGAATGTAGCCCTTTTGACTGCCAGCGATATGTAAAACACGGGCATCGGGGTTGAACAGTAGGAAAATTAACGTATATTTAATGTCGGTTTTTGGAAATAACCCGATATGACCGGCAAAAAAAAGGAAACAGATAGTATATTTCCTCCTGTCCGCGACCAGTTTATGAATGATCACCTGGCCAGCCTCAGGTATGCAGGGATGATACAACATGCACTGATGCCAAATACTGAGAAGCTGAAGGGATACCTTCGTGATTCTTTCATAATATTTTTGCCCCGTGATATAGTCAGTGGTGACTTTTATTATGTCTTCAATAATAAAAAGATGATGTGTATCGCTGTTGGAGACTGTACTGGTCATGGTGTCCCGGGTGCGCTTATGAGTATCCTGGGTATCAGTTTTCTTAATGAGATACTGCAATCGGGAGTTAACCTTAAGGCAAACAGGATACTAAACCTGATGAGAGAAAAAGTGATGAAGGCCCTTAACCAGACAGGTACTTATGCAGAGACCAAAGACAGTATTGATATCGCTCTTTGCAAAGTAGATCTGACAACAGGATCATTCCAGTACTCCGGTGCAAACAGACCGCTCATTATGGTCAGGAATGGTGTTCTTACTGAATATAAACCGGATAAGATGACTATCGGGCTGGCAGCATTAAGGGAAACTCCATTTACAAACAACTGGGTTGAGACAATGCCCGGTGATACATTCTACCTTTATACTGATGGTTTTTCAGATCAGTTTGGTGGCAAGTCTGATAAAAAATATAAACATAAACAGTTTAAGAACCTAGTGGAATCAGTCGCCGGGCTGCCATTGGCATTACAGGAGAAACAGATACGGAATGAATTTGTAGAATGGAAGGGAGAAACACAGCAGGTTGATGATGTTCTTGTTTTTGGATTTCAATTATAACAGTCAAAATTATGATGAAGCTTGCAGCTTTCAGGATTAAAAATTTTCGTTCGATAGTCGATACCGGCTGGCAGAATATATCGCCCGATAATATTACTTGCCTTATCGGACAGAATGAATCAGGCAAGACTTCAGTACTTGAAGGACTGAAAGCATTTTATACCGGTGTAATCACAGAGGATGTCCTGCGCAGTGATCTGACCCTTCCGGAGATAAGCTGTCGCTTCAGTATACCGCCTGGTTGGCTTGCAGAGATAACCGAAAACCCCGGAACAGAACTTAAAGAGCTCCTGGGAGGATTGGATCATGTTGAACTTACAAGGACATGGATTCCCGATCTTTCATCGTATGTTGCTGCCAGTGGCGAGATCAGCCAGTATCTCGATTCGCTTGAGGATGCATGGAGGATCTATCTCGATGATGTGGATGCCAAGCTGGAAGGAGAGATGAAGATAATACGGGAACAGGAGGCTGCACTGGAAGAGATATCCGCTGAGGAGAATGAGATAAAGGAAAGACTCCCTGCTGATCTTATGAAAAAAAGCGGATTCAGACTTTTCGGGAGGAAGCCATCTAATGAGGAGAACAATGCAGATATCAATATCACGGAGCTTAAAAACAGGCTTAATGAATTGAAAAAGCTAAAGACGGGACCGGAAGAGGAGCTGAGGAAAAAGGCAGCTATAAGGGGTGCCGGTGAAGAACTGGAAAGACTTAAACAAAATCATGAATATCTCAACGGACATCTTAATGAACTATCTGTGAAGCTTGAGGAGCGGCATCAGAAGATGACATTGCTTATGCGTCCTATTGAAGATGATGATGATGATGAATGGAGGAAGGTACTTGCTGATTATAAAAAAACACGCACAGACCTTGGACTAAGGAAAACAGATATTGATGCACAGGTGGCTTTTGCAGGTTATATCATGGATGGAAGTACCGCACAGGAAGCCCGAGGTAAGGTCGATAAAGAGATACAGTCATATAAGTCACAGGTAAACAGCAATGTCCTGGGTAAGAAATATTTCGACTACTGTCCTGTTTTCGAGATGTTTGAAGATTTTGGCAGTCTTCTTCCCAACAGGATCGACCTGGAGGATATAATCAAGGGGAATGAAGATGTGGAAGGCTTTAAGGCAGCCCGTAATTTCCTTACACTGGCGCATCTCGACTATTCATTTTTCCAGCAGCAGTCATCCAGGATACTAAAACAGAAAATTGAAAACCTGAACAGGTCACTGACAGGTAATTTTCATGATTTCTGGCAACAGTCAATAGGCCGTAATAACAAGATACAGATTCAGTTTGAGCTGGACCATTACAGTTCCAGCTTCGGTGAGAAAGCCGGAAAACCTTACCTGGAGTTCTGGATTAAGGATGAAGGGGAGAGGCTGTATCCAAAGCAAAGAAGCAGGGGAGTAAGGTGGTTCCTTTCATTCTATATGGAGCTGAAAGCCTCCGCCAATATCAGCGACAGGCAGATGGTACTTCTTGTCGATGAGCCTGGTGTGAGCCTGCATGCCAGGGCGCAGGAAGATGTGCTGAAGGTTTTTGAAGACATAAAGGACAGGATACAGGTTATCTATACAACGCATTCACCGCATCTTGTCGAGATAAATAAGCTTCACAGGGTACTGGCAGTACAGAGGGACGATATGGATAACATGAGGAGCACTACACGGATACTTGATCCGCTCAGTCTGTCTGCAGCATCTCCCGATACGCTTACACCGCTGCAGAGTATCCTGGGTAACCCCATGGCCGGAGAAGGCTTCTCCGCCGGAAGGGTCAATATGGTTGTGAACAACACCGGCTCTTTTTATGTGATAAATGCAATTATACAGCTGATGGGATATAAGGGCAAGGTGTGCGTGATACCATCAACAAATGTGTCGTCGATACCCCTGCTGTGTAACATACTAATGGGGTGGGGGATGGATTTTGCAGTTCTGCTGTTTGAGAATGATGAGGAGAAAAAGATATCCGATCTTCTCGAAAAAACAGTTTTTACAACAGATAAGAGAGGCAAAGAGCTTATAATTAGAATGCCATCGGGATTCCAGAATGCTGAAGACCTGTTATCGACACTCGACTTTAAAAATCATATAATCAACACCCGTGAAGGAATAACTGTTTCCAATTCCCAGTATATAAAGGAGAAGGAAATACCAAGGAATTTTTTACTTAGCAGGTTCCTTACAGAGGTGAAGACAGGTAAGATCACAATAAGGGATTTTGATGAGGAGACAATTGAAAATTTCGAGATGATAATAAGTCTTCTTGAAGGCCTTAAATAAGTATAGATTTATTTTGAACTTATTGGTTGTTTATCTATTTTTGTCGCGCTCCGGCCCAGAGTAATATGATGGTCCGTAAGCAGTTTCCGGGTGACAAAACAATGCTCCCGGCAGACAGGTTCTAAAGATACTGGAGAGATGGGTGAGTGGCTTAAACCAGCAGTTTGCTAAACTGCCGTATGGGTAACTGTACCGGGGGTTCGAATCCCCCTCTCTCCGCAACAACAAATTATACCCGCTGTTCACAGCGGGT
>DATFLA010000271.1:0-2216 GCA_035268305.1 Bacteroidales bacterium
TTTCATAGACATGAAAAGGAGTCTTGGTTATAAATATGATAAACAGGAACAAATCTTACTGCGATTTGACAGATTCACTATAGAAAGAGGTGAAAGGGAAGTAGGTTTATCCAAAGAATTAGCTGACAAATGGTGCGAATTGAGAAACAACGAATCAGATGGGAATAGATATTATAGATGCGTATTGATTAGCCAGCTATCTTCCTATTTGTGTAAGTTAGGTATACGCTCCTATATCCCCAGACTTCCTCCTTATCAATCAACGTTTACACCTTACATTTATTCGAAAAAAGAGATTACAGCGATTTTTAATGCCGCAGATGCTCTTTTAATATCCAAGAGAAATATGAATACGATAATCTTTGTAGTACCGACTCTGCTAAGGGTCCTATATGGTACAGGCATCCGAATTGGAGAAGCTTTATCCCTTAAGAACAAAGATGTTAACCTATCAGAAAATTATATTTTAGTCAAAGACTCGAAAAATGGAAAGCAGCGTATAATCCCAATTTCGGAATCCCTCTCTGCAGTATGTAAAGACTATCTCAATAACCGAAGTAAACTCCCCGTATTGCAATCTGATAATACCCCGTTCTTTATTTCTCTGAATGGATCCGCAACAAACCCACATATCTTTCATATTTGGTACTTCCGGATTGTACTCCGGGCCGCAGGAATACCTTATATAGGAAATGGTCATGGACCAAGAATCCAAGATATTCGCCATACTTTTGCTTGTCATGCATTGGCTAACATGGCCGAATCTGGTGTTGATCTGTATACCTCATTGCCCATTCTGTCTACATATCTCGGCCATCAGTCATTAAGTGCAACAAATAGATATGTAAGACTAACTGCTGCAATGTATCCAGAGTTGTTAAAAGATGTTGATATGATTTGCTTGAATGTTTTTCCAAATGTAAAAAACTATGAAACCAACTGATTTTTCAAAATACCTGACAGACTATCTTACAAGATACCTGTCTCATGAACGAGGTTGCAGCTCCAATACTATTACAGCTTACCGGGATACCTTTGTTCTTTTTATAAACTTTATGAACCAGGTCAGGAATATAAAGGTTGAGAGGTTATTTATGAAATCCATAACCAAAGCTTCTGTTGTTGAATTCCTGGATTGGCTACAATCTGAACGGAATTGCAGTGATACAACAAGAAACCTGCGACTGGCGGCACTACATTCCTTCTTCAAATACGTACAGTACCAGAATCCGGATAATTTGTACGAATATCAGGATATCATGTCTATTAAGGTGAAAAAAGCCAGGAAAAAGCCGTTAAATTATCTAACGATAGACGGTATTAAGTTGCTTCTCAAACAACCGGATATAAACACAAAAAGAGGGCGTCGGGACCTGGCATTATTATCGCTTATGTACGATACCGGAGCACGGGTACAGGAAATGATAGACTTGACTCCTTCGGCAATCCACTTTGACAAGCCATATACGATACAAATTGCCGGTAAAGGTAATAAAACCCGGATCGTTCCTCTATTGGAAGAGCAAGTCAAGATTTTGCGCAATTACCTGACCGAGTTTGATCTGCTCAAGCAACATGCAACGTCATATCCCTTGTTTCTCAATAGTCGTCAAGAAAAATTGACGCGTGCAGGAATCACTCATATATTATTAAAATATGCAGATAAAGCCAGAAAGAGGGATCCAAAACTTATACCAGAGAAATTAAGTTGCCATACCTTGCGTCACTCAAAAGCCATGCATCTTCTACAGGCCGGAGTGAATCTTGTTTATATCCGGGATATTCTTGGACATGTGTCTATCCAAACAACTGAACTTTATGCCAGAGCTGATTCCAAAATGAAGCGGGAAGCAATTGAAAAAGCTTACGTTGATGTCGCTCCAACAGTAGAACCGCTCTGGGAAAAAAATAAAAATCTGCTTAGTTGGTTAGGGAATTTTTAGTTCTCCTTAAAATATTATGTAAAGCGATATGCCCTAGAATTGAAAGCAATATTCTGATTATTAATAAGTACGGGGATTTCTCTTTACATAAACATATTGTATACATAACTTTTATTATGGAAAGCTTTCCATAATAAAAGGGTTTTTATTGCCATGGACCTGATGATCGTGGATATGGAGTGCTATCTGGTGGATGTAGATGAACAGGCGGCCAAGGTCTTGTTATTGAGCTACAATCGCACAAACCAGTCAATGGAGACGTGGGAGGAGGCG
>DATFLA010000272.1:0-2176 GCA_035268305.1 Bacteroidales bacterium
TATTGGAAGATGACAACCGTAAATACAGGTAAATTGAAAAATATTGTTTTAAAGAGTATCTTTATAACCCGGGCAGATAAATAAATTTTGAGATGAGAAGAATCCTTGTACTGGTTTATTCGGCATTTCTTTTAATAATGCTTGCAAACTATATTTACTATAAGAGTCTGTATGAGAAACAGATAAAATATATCACCGAATTACTTGACAGGCAGGTACAAATAATCGGAATCTCTGTCGACAACACAAATAATTCTTTTGTAAGCGATCTCAACCAGGTAACTTTTTCAATTAATCCATCAGGCTTTTTCAGCAACGCGCAGATCAAAAACCGCCTGACTGAGAATATGAAGCTATTCTTTTCCAAGTATCAGAATTTTGTTACGGGCATTAAATATTACGATGATAACAGGAATGAGTATTCTCTGAAAAAGGACACAGAACCACCGGGTGAATGGCTGGAGAATACATACACACTGCATTCCCAGTCTGAAATTTATCCCACGGAACGACTCGTTCATGAAAACAATATCTACTATTATTATCTGCCTGTTCTGAATAAGGATACTCATGAAATTGCAGGTAACCTTGTTGCAACAATTGACTACAGGAAGTACTTTGCCGACATATTTTCTGAGTTTAACCTGAAGGATTACCAGTGGCAGTGGGTGGTTGGCGATTCAGGGAATATTATATATGACAACACAGAAAGAAAAATAAAATACCTAAATCTCGACAGGATAACAAGCCGTCTTGGAAGTGAATCAACAGGTGATACTCCTCTGGGTGCCGAGATAGACGGGAAGAAGACCGATCTTATTTCAGCCTATTACTCCGCACCCCTGCTTGCACGTGATTTCGTGCTTGTTTTCTCTGCCAAGACCGATCTTTTCCAGAAATACATCATAAGGAACTCACTTTTGATTGTTATCTGTACTCTATTACTGATACAGGTTATAATTTTTATATTCTGGCAGTATTTCAGGGTGCAGAAGAAAGAGATGGACAGGCTCCGGTCTTCCGAATCGATGCTCTTCAAGCTGATAGAAGAGATGCCCGTGGGGATAATCATTCATAACAAAGCCAGGGAGATACTTAAAGCCAATAAAGTTGCTGCAACTCAGTATTCATATGATGATGAATCGGCAATGCAGGGAAAATTATTTCCCGAGTCTTCCGCCCCTGAAGAGAGCGACTATTTCTCAAAGAACCTTGGCGCAACATTCAGCCGCGATCAGTTTGTAATAATCAAAAAGGAAATTGGTGAGATTGTCCTGTTCCGTAACAGTATCCCTGTAATGTTTTTGGGCGAGGATGCCACAATGGAAATACTCATTGATGTTACAATGCTCGAATCGGCCAGGCAGCAGGAAGCCAAAGCCAATGTAGCTAAAACGGAATTCCTGGCAAGGATGAGCTATGAGATCAGGACACCTCTGAACGGCATTATAGGTATGACTGATGTGTTGTATAAGTTCAACCTGTCCCCTGAGATAATGGAAATAGTAAACCTCCTGCGCCGTTCCACAGAGGTTCTTCTCAATATCATTAACGACATTCTCGATTTCTCAAAAATTGAATCGGGGAAAATGATACTCGATGAGATACCTTTTAACCTCCGGGAAGAAATTACATACTGTTATGACCTGGCCCGGACAAATATGCTCCAGACCCGTACGGAACTGCATATTTCGGTTGACGAAGATGTGCCGGAAAGTATTATCGGTGATCCTTTCAGGCTGAGGCAGGTGATATCCAACCTTCTTAATAACTCGGTGAAAAACACAGAGAAAGGAGAGATAAGGCTCAGGTGTATGCTGAAAAGCAACAAAAACGGCATTATAATACTCGGGTTTGAATTACTTGACACTGGAAATAGTTATGACCAGGCCAGCCTGAAAAAGATATTCGGTGAATTTGTTAATATGGAATCGCAACCGGTGAGGTCGGGTGAAGAAATTAATTTCAGTACCGTACTGGCCAGGCAGCTTGTGGAACTGATGGGGGGCGAATTTCATGCTGAGAGCCCTTCCGGACTCGCAGGCAATGATGGTATAAGGATCGAATTTACAATTGAAACATTCTCCAACGATAAGCAGATAAAAGATCTTTCACTTGAGACAGTGAGGAGATTTGCAGAGATACACACCCTCGTTATTACCGGCTCACAAATACG
>DATFLA010000273.1:0-6445 GCA_035268305.1 Bacteroidales bacterium
AGGGAAAGTGCTTCCAGGACAGTCAGGGAAGTACGTGAAATTATCGGTTACAGGCCCTTCTGATAAGAAAAAGAAAGCCAGGCTGTTGACCTGGCTGCCCTGATGTTCCAGGGAATATGTTTGAGATTGCCTGTATACTCATATATACTTCAAAACATGTGCCAAAAACTAATAGTCTGACTTCTTATTGTCTTAAACTTTTGTTAAAAAACCGGCATCTGCAGCTCATTCGGGCTGTCACATTCACTGCATCCCCATTCTTTTTTGGCATTTATTTGTTACTTTTGACTTTATGTAAAACAAGACTGTTGTGGGGAAAAAGATAACAATAGTGTTTATTATCCTGTTAGTGACAGGTCTTGGTGTATTGATATTCTTTTTCCAGCAGGGAAGAAAGGCTTTATTTTCGGATCCTTACAAAGCAATTACACCGCAGGCCTGTCTTGTCGTGGAAACCATAGATCTTCAGAGCTTTATTAATTCCATCTCTACAGAGAAAGGACTGTTCGGTGAGCTGGCAAAGGTTAAGGAGCTGGATAGTTTCAACAGGAAGCTTGGCTATTTTGCCGACCTTTTAAACAAACCCGCATTTAATAATATGAATATTGACGGACCTGCCTTATTGTCATGCTCTCTTAACGATAAGGGTAAGGCGGGATTGTTGCTTTCGATGGTTGTCCCCGGTGAAACAAGGCTCAGACATGTGAAAGAAATTCTGAAGGACGCCGGTATAAAGAAGACAGGTGAATCGGGTATTAATGACAACAATATAATCACGGTACCATATAAAGTATCCGGGGAGAACGATACGGTTTACATATCTGTTTTATCGGGACTATTACTCTGCAGTACGGACAGGGACATATTAGGGGAAGCACTTATACAGCCGACGAAGGATAAGGACATCAGGGACCTTCCGGGTTTTTCAAGGGTTCTTACGGCATCGGGTAAAAATGAAGACAAGATATTTGTTGTTTTTAAGAACTTTTCAGCGCTGGTGTCAAATATATTCGGAGGAAAAGGTAAGGGGTTACCCGGACGCATATCGAGGCTGGCAGCAGTTGCCAGCGGCGATATCTATATAGATGAGGATGGACTTGCATTGAGCGGATACACTGATATAAAAGACTCTTCAGATATCCTGTACAGGTATATGCCGGCTGAACCTGAAGAACTTCATTCATACAGTATCCTCCCTTCCTCCACGGCTCTTTTTGAGACTATACTGCCGGCTGAAAGGGCTGAGGAAGGAGCCGGGGCCGGTGGCGGACCGGATACCGGGACAGGAAGCATGGCTTCGAAGCTAAAGCAGTATATTTCGGGAGAAGTTACAAAGGCATGGGTACCAACACCGGGTAGTTCACCCGCCGGCAATCTTCTTATGATTTATGAACTTTCAAACCCTGTTGAAGCTGAAAAGATCTTCACCGGAAGCGGCTCTGCAGGAGCCGGTATTCAGTATTTCAGACCTGACGACCAGGTGAAGATACCTGTGTACAAAACAACCGTAAGGGGCCTTGCAGTTTCGGTGTTCCCCGGGTCGGGGAAGGGTGCTGAAGGAACATACTTTGCTTTCTATGATAAATACCTTATCTCGGGCGATTCATTCAGCACAATATCGAGACTCCTGTACGACAATATTCTAAATAAAACACTTGCCCACGACCCTGTATACCGCGATTTTGAAAATACTTTGCCCAGCAGGGCCTGCTATTTCTTTTACTGTGTGCCTTCCCATATCCTGGCATATCTCTCCGATTATCTCAGCGATGACATTATTAAGGCCCTTGGCAGGAACATGACTTCTTTAAAGAAAATAGAGGCAATAGGTTACCAGGTGGCCCCAAGTAACAACATGCTTTACAACAGCCTGTCGGTAAGGTTCAGGGAAGAGGCAAGAGAAGAGTCAAAAACAGCCTGGGAGACCTTGCTCGATACAACAGCATGCATTAAACCTTTTTTCTTTACAAACCATATTACCGGGGCAAAGGAAATATTCATTCAGGACCTGAAAAATAATGTGTACCTGATAAATGCTGCAGGCAGGGTTCTTTGGAAGGTCCCTCTCAATGAAAGAATACAGGGATCGGTTTATATGATTGATTATTACAGGAACGGAAAGTACCAGTTGTTATTTTCAGGAAGGAACTATCTTCATGTACTCGACAGGAATGGTAATTATGTTGAGAGATTCCCTGTTAAACTAAGATCGCCTGCAACTAACTCTCTTGCACTGTTCGATTATGATAATAATAAGAACTACAGGCTCTTCATAGCGGGTGAGGATAAAAAAATATACCTGTACGACAAGACCGGTAATGTGTTGAGAGGCTGGAAACCATTCGCCACAACAGGTATTGTAAGATCGGAAGTGAATTATTTCAGGGTCTCTGGTAAAGACTACATTGTTGTTTGTGATGACAAATCTGTCTTTATACTCGACAGGCGTGGTAATATAAGGGTAAACCTGAAGGAACCTGTAACGAGAGCAAGGGGATCATCACTTACCCTGATCCCGGGTTCTGATCCGGCACTAGTTTGCTCTGCACCTGATGGCACCATTCAGTATATTCACTTTGACGGATCTGTAAGAAAATTCAGCCTGAAAAAGTTCAGTGTTGACCATTCGTTCGATATTTTTGACGTAGACGGGGATGGTTTTGGTGAATATATTTTTATTGACCATGGCAGTTTGTATCTTTATGACCATAACAGGTCGGAGATTTTCCACAGGGATTTTGGATCAGATGACCTTGGGGGACCAATTAATTTTATCTTTTCTGCCTCTGACAGGAAGATAGGAATCTTTGATACTACAGAGAATCTTATTTACCTTATCAACAAGGATGGTGAAACAATGAAAGGCTTCCCTCTAAAAGGTGCTTCAATGTTCTCTATCGGAAAACTGTCGGATAATAGTGGTTGGCATCTTATAGTAGGGGGGACCGACAGATTTCTTTATAATTATAAAATAGATGCGGGAAACTAATTATTAATAAGAAGAGCGGTGATGAAAACCTCTTGCAATGGTATCATTAAGAGATTGGGACAACAGGTTTTACTTGTATCCGCCGTATTGTAAACTAAACTAAAAACACATGAAGAAAAGAACAATTCTTATAATAATTGCAGTAACTTTTCTCCTTGTAAGCAGCTGTGTAAAAGAGACATACAATATAGATAAGTTGTCTGATTATAACAGTCTGTCGCCAACTTATGCCATTTCGGCAGTTAAAGGTGATGTTTCACTCCTTGACATGCTTGAAGCGGGAGATACTGTAACCTATGGAAGTGATAATTTTATGACACTTGTCTTTAAGCAGGACTCTGTTATAACTCTTCAGAGTTCCGATTTCCTGGCCAAGGGTCCTCTCACGGCTGAGATAGAGCCCGGAGACTTTGACCTTGGTATGCAGGATATACTCAATCATATAACGGGAGATATTTACTTTTCCAATCCTTCGCTTACATTTACATACTCCAATGCATTTGCTGCACCGCTGGAGATGGATGTTTATATAACAGGGATAAAAGGCAGCGATTCGCTTCATCTCGATCCTATTGTCTTCACCCCTGCCGGTTCAGGGGTTGCCGGTCAGCAGGAGGCAGGATCATATACGATTGATAATACAAATTCATCTCTGCCTGATCTGATATCATTTCTTCCGGAGAAAATTCACTATTCTGGTGATGCTTACCTTTTGCCGCCTCCAAAATCAGGAGGAGGCACAGGTGAAAAGCTTGAAACGGAAAATCTTACCGGTTCGATAGAGCTTGATATCCCCATGCAGTTGAGGATGAATAATCTCCAGTTTGCTGACACTACGGATAATTTCCTTAAGAGTGATGATAATGGTGATGCTATTAATCCTGAGGATTTCGATCTCCTGAGGGTTGATATAAGTGCCGATAATGGGTTTCCTCTGGGTATATCACTTAGTATGAGCCTGTATGATTCACAGGCCCAAAAGGTATTGAAGACAATAGATGCCACTGACCTGCTTTCACCTGCTGCTGTTGACAGTGAAGGGAAATCTTCATCTTCCACCCAGACGAATACAACAATAGAATTAACGAACGATTTTTTCAGTTCTGTTAATAAAGCCGATAATATCATCTTTACTTTCAAAATGAGTACTTCAGGAGGAGGCTCCCAGGATGTTAAGATATATTCTGATTACAGGATCAATTTTAAAGCTTCCCTTGTAATCAAACCCGGAATTAACCTCAATTGAAAATCTTTAAACGACCAACATGAAAGTGAAAACAAGATATATACTGATAATAGTACTTACCCTGATAATTACGGATGTATCAGCACAGAACAGCCAGGTCGGATATTTCATGAACCTGCCTCAGAATCATATGCTGAACCCAGCCCTGAGGCCCTCTAACTCTGTGTATGTAGGATTACCGGGAATTTCAGGAATTAACATGAATATCAACAATAACTATGTCAATTTCTCCGACATATTAATGAATGACCAGGCTTCGGATTCTGTTTTTTCCTTTATGCATACCGGAAACAACAATGCGACTGTTAACAGCTTCCTTTCGAAGATTAAGGACAGGAACTTTATTGAACCGGAAATAATGACCCAGTTGCTGGGTGTCGGTTTTGCCGTTGGTGAAAATTCATATTTTTTCCTCGATATTAATGAAAGAGCCGAAGGTAATTTTGTTATTCCGGGAGACCTGTTCCGGGTTGCCCTGAGCGGGAATGAGAGTTTTGTCGGTAGTACAATAGACCTGTCATCATTAAGAGCCAGTATGATGTATTACCATGAGATAGGACTTGGTTTTTCAAGGAATTTCACTGATAAGCTCAGGATTGGTGTTAAGGGAAAGCTGTTGTTTGGCGTTGGTACCATGAAACTTGAAAACAGGGCCTTGGGGATAACAGTAAACGATGATTATTCACACTCACTGGCCGGTGACCTGACATTCGATGTAAGTGCCCCTGTGAAAATTTATACAAGTAATGAAAATATTATTGACAGTGTTAATTTTGATGATAACAGCATAGATGCCGGGTACCTTTCGGGTACAGGGAATCTGGGACTTGGTCTTGATATAGGAGCTACCTACGATCTGACTGACAGGATAACCCTTTCTGCTGCAGTAACAGACCTGGGCTTTATAAAATGGAAGAATGACGTAAGCAATGTATCTCTGAGAAGTCAGTTCGATTTCAGCGGTCTTGATATGCTCGATGTCATAAACGGAACAAAGACACTGGATGAGCTGGGTACGGAAATGGCCGATTCATTAAAGAATTCGGTTAATATAAAGAATTCATCCAAATCATTTACTACATTTCTACCTTCGGCAGTTACACTGGGTGGAAGCTATACGCTCAACAGGTACCTGACTTTCGGCTTATTATCATATACCCGCTTTATTGGGAAACAGGTGCGTGAAGCATTGACAATGTCGGCTAACGCAAGCCTTGGGAATGTATTATCGGCCAGCCTGAGCTATACAATGACAAACCACAGGTATGATAACCTGGGTGCCGGACTGGCAGTAAGAGCAGGATGGGCACAGTTTTATGTTATGACCGACAGGATACCTGTTACATGGAACAGGATAAAATCAGACAACTCGGATATTATTTTGCCAGCCAGCTGGAATACGATAAATTTGAGACTCGGTATGAACTTAGTATTCGGCAACCGTGTTAAAACAAAGAAAGATAAACCGATGGTAACGGTTCAGTAATTACAGGATAATATGCTTTTATTTCGATATTTCTTAATAGGTCTGGCTATATATCTTTTGGTAAGGTCATTTGTACGCTACAATGAGGAGAGCCGGCATGAAGAACACAGGAATGACACCGGGACTACCGGCAGGAAGGGAAGGAAGATACCCAAGGAACTGGGGGAATATGTTGATTACGAAGAAGTAAAAGACGACGAATAACAGGGTTTACCTGTTAACCGATTTAAGTTGTTTGGCAAGAGAATTGGCAAAGACAAAATCGTTGAGTATCTCATTATTTGAATTGAGTATCTCGTGTTTATTACCTTCCCAGCATTTATTTCCGTCGCTTATAAACAGAATATTTTCGCCTATTTCCATCACAGAGTTCATGTCGTGAGTATTGACTATGGTTGTCATGGAATATTCCTCTGTGAGCTCCTTGATGAGTGCATCTATCAGGATAGCTGTGAGGGGATCGAGCCCTGAGTTCGGTTCATCGCAGAACAGGTATTTAGGGTTGAGCGATATGGCACGTGCAATAGCCACTCTTTTCTTCATCCCGCCTGATAATTCTGCAGGGAAAAGTTTATTTGCATTTATGATATTAACCCTGTTAAGGCAGAAGTTGACCCTGTCCTCTTTTTCTTCGTTGCTTTGCTCGGTGAACATGTCAAGGGGGAAGCGAACGTTCTGTTCCACAGTGAGGGAATCGAAGAGGGCACTACCCTGGAAAAGCATA
>DATFLA010000274.1:0-2741 GCA_035268305.1 Bacteroidales bacterium
CGACAGGTTTTCTTCACCGGGCAGATCGGGTATAAGACAGAAGGTGTATCTCTTTATTACAAGCCTGTGTAAGAATATGCCTGTAAATTCGAGGAATCTGAACATCACGGGGAAAGGAATCCTGGGCATGTGAGTAACATATACAGTTGTAATATCTTTGTTCCAGAGGCCGAAGCGGTTATCGCTGATGACTATATCTATATTATATTCACGTATGATATGTTTAAGACCGTAATGTTCTTTTACAGAATGATAAAGAAGCCATGGTGTTTTCAGTAGCATATGGAGATATTGCGGAAGAAAACGTGAATAGCCTGTTCTGAAGCCGGGGAAACGGATAAATTTTATATCTGCAAATTCTTCCCTGAACATTGCAAGATGTTCTTCTCCTGATCCGATCAGTATATTATATCCCTTGTTGCGAAGCTCCTGTACCATTGGTATCATTCGCGCAGCATGACCCAGGCCCCATTCGAGCGGGCATATGAGTATATTTCCCTTACTGTTCACCCTAATTAATGATCTATGCCAGTCGTGTTACTTTTGTACCGGGAAGAAGCTTCATATTAATCAGATCGACATTTTCAAGCAGCAACAGGCCCGGGTTTTTTCCTTCCTCCAGTTTACCCAGTTCATTGTCTTTGCCAAGAGCTTCTGCCCCGTTAACAGTAGCCCATGGAATAAGCTCTTCGATGCCCAGTTCGGGGAAGGCCTGTTGCAGCAGCAGTATTTCGGAAAGGATATCAAGCCTGCTGTTTGACGCAAGACTATCGGTCCCTATCACAATCCTGCATCCTTCTTCGAGAAGCATCTCCGCAGGAGGCATTGCATTTTCTATGTAGCTGTTTGATCCCGGGCACAGGCACCACCATGTATTGCCTCTTTCCAGTACCTTTCTTACAGTGTCCCTGTCGGCAAAGGTATTATGTACAAGTATCAGGTTTCCCGAGCGTGTTACCTCATCATTTATTATGGCACTGTGGCTTTTTGACGTGCTAATTTTCCCCGGTAATAAGCCCGATCTTTCGTATGATGTTATGAGATTGCCTGAATGATCTTTCAAAAAATCAGACTCATCAGGACTCTCCATAAAATGAATCGATGTTAATTTATTGTTCTGCGTCCGGTTGCGAAGCAGCCGGAACAGTTTACCCGACATTGAGTAGGCGGCATGAGGTACGAGGTAGTATGGGAGTCCTTCTTTATTGGCTTTATCGGCTACTTCAGTTATCTCATCCATTCTGCGCTGTGCTTTCTCCTGGTCGATGCCGAAAACCTCAAGGAAGTTTATATATTCTATTTTACTGTCCTTTTTAACTTCAAAGGTATCGGCTGTATTGCATATATCGGCACAAAGGTTTATCCCTGCATAGTACATATTTTTGTCCGCTTCAGCGGCAGCTCCTTTAATGGCTTCACTATTTCTCTCTCTTATACTTCTCACCTGTTCAACGAAGTTACCCAGTCCCCCGCCCCTTTTGATCCTGTTTCTAAGATGAGAAAGCTCGAGGTGACAGTGGCAGTTAACAAATCCGGGAATTATAATACCGTTGTAAAATTCAACAGAACGGCTTTCAGCAAGTTTCCCGCCGGTATCTTCAATCCCGGTTATTGTACCCTTATCGTTGAATGAGATAATGGCCCGTTTCAGTGGGGGACCTGAATTGGTTATGACATACTGTGCTGAAATTCTTCTCATTAATTTGTTGTATGCAGGAAAGTAATTTTCTCTATCCTGAGATGTTTATGAAAACTCGCAGGGTAGTTGTCATAATTATATATATGTCCTCTCAATATGACAAAAGGTTTTCCCGGAATAATAATTTTATTGACATAGGTATGAGGCAGGCCGTCCTTTACATAATGAAGTGTGGGGATAAAATACCGTTTGCCGGTCCCTGCGCTGTCGCGGTTAAAATACCAGAGACTCAGCCGCGGGTTAAAGGAACAGTCATCCGGGTACAGGGTCATAGTATATGTGAAAGTATATAAGCCGGGTTTAATAATAATACTGAAGTAGGAGGAATCTCCCTTATCCATAGCCGGATACAGTACGGGGTCGTCTCCCTTCCAGTAGTTAGCTGCCTTTGCCTCTTCCTGGTTCAATGCTTTTTCAACTCTGGAATCGAGTGCACTGAGCTGTCCCAGTACCTGGTCGTATATCTTAACTAATTCTTTAGGGTCCTTTACAAAATAGAACTTCAGAGTCCGGTCCATGGCGTCTTTTGTGTAGCCGTATTTGCCTATCACATCCCTGTAAGTCGATAGTGAATCGGGTGGGACATACCAGTGATGAACATCAGGCAGGTTAAGAAGTCCGTTAGCCAGGTAAATATCCTTTATGATCGAGATCATGTCCTGTTCAGGAATCAGGCTGCTCCTGTCGAGTTTGTTCTTACGACTCGAACATGAAGCTGTAGTAACAAGCAACAATATGAAAGTGAATAATTTAAACCTGCTCATGAACCTCTTCATTTAACTGTCTTTCTGCTATTGTTAATGTAGCAATAAGTTAGCGGATGTAAATATACTTATAGATTATCAAACATCCTTATTGAGGAATTTCTTTGTAAGAAACCTCACAGGGTACCATGCTGCCCAGTAGCCTATCAGCAGGACGGTGGCCGGCACTATTATAAAATCCTTCAGTTTCAGAACGACCGGATAAGCATCCATGATAAGTGATTCGCTATGGAGCCTGACAAGGCCGTATCTCTGCTGTACCCAGCAGATAAGGAATC
>DATFLA010000275.1:0-5337 GCA_035268305.1 Bacteroidales bacterium
GGGAATGCTCGATAGACGGCAAGTCTGCCGACTACTTCCGTACCGATTTCGTTTTAAGGGGAATGGTCCTCCCGGGAGGAGATCATGAAGTTGTATTTCAATTTAAGCCGGCGGCATATTATACAGGAAATAAAATTTCCCTTGCCAGCTCTTTGCTGTTATTCCTTTTGCTGGCAGGATATATAGCATCGAGGTTCTTTTCAAAAAAGGAAACAAAATAATATGGTTCACCATGAGAAATGCCCGCTGTGCGGATCTGATAACATTTCTGACAAACTTGAATGTGCAGATCATCTTGTAAGCAATGAAAGATTCGGGATCTGCGAATGTAACAGCTGCGGCTTTGTTTTTACACAGGATTGCCCCGAAGAAAATACAATAGGAAAATATTATGAATCAGAGGAATATATTTCCCACAGCGATATTTCAAAGGGACTCACAAATAAGCTTTACCAGGCTGTCCGCCGTGTGATGCTGAAAAGGAAAAGGAACCTGGTGAAAAAGATCACCGGGCTGTCTCATGGCACATTGCTTGATATCGGCAGCGGGACAGGACATTTTGCATCTATCATGATGAATTCAGGATGGGAAGTAAAAGGAATCGAGATCAACGACAGTGCGAGGACATATTCAAAAGAGCATTTTAATATTTCAGCCCTGTCGCCTGCAGGCTTATCCGATCTGCAAAGTACTTCTTTTGATTGCATTACACTCTGGCATGTACTGGAACATTTTCATGATCCCTTTTACTATATCAGTGAAATCAAGCGACTCCTCAAACCAAACGGGAAATGTGTTATTGCACTTCCTAACTACAGCTCATATGATGCCGGATATTATGGAAAATTCTGGGCCGGATATGATGTGCCGCGCCACCTCTGGCACTTCTCCCCCGAGTCGTTCAGACTTTTCTGTGATAAAACCGGACTCAGATTATCAGGATGGCACACATTGCCCCTTGATGTATTTTATATTTCGCAACTGAGTGAAAGACACCGTGACTCTTCTGCTGCTTTGGTCAGGGGATTGGCAAAAGCCTCTGTTTTTGCTCTAAGGGCTTTATTGAAAAGGGAAAGGACCAGTTCTCTTATTTATGTTGTTGAGGTAGCTTAACAATGGGCCCTGATTTTCATTGCCAGTATTCCCGGGGAATTATCAGGCAAAGCTTCTCTCTTTCGGTGCGAACTAATACCTGTCAAGCCATCTGTATTTACGGGCACTATCACCGAATTTAACAGCTACGGTTATTTCATGGGTTCCATATGTTATTCTTTGAATTTCCTGCAGAGTATAGTCGAAGGCATATCCAAAATAAATATTCTGGTATTTAAACCCGATATTAGCAATCAGCGCACCGCTGGTACGATATGCAAGGCCTCCCCAGAATCCATCATTATAAAAATACGTAAGGCCCATATCTACCTGTGGCTTCCATTGTTCAGACATCTTGACAAGGAATGCAGGCTGGATTATATTATTGGTACCCTGGCTGAAATCATATGAGCCAAAGAGATAATACTGCCTGCTCATTGTAAAATTCTTATATCCGGGTCCGCCAATTTTGGCAGAAGCTTCCGAAAGCTGATCAGCTGAAAAGCCCACACTGTATCTGGCATTTAAAAGGTATATTCCAAATGCCACATCGGGAACGAACACTCCTCTTCGCAGATTATTGTTCAGCCATGGTTCATTAGGATCCTCGAAGTTGATCTGTTTTTCATCAATCTTATAATAATAACCAGTGAAAGCAAGTCCTAATGACAGTTGTGTACTACGTTCTATCCATGTGTGATATGCATAGGAAGCCTGGAAACCTGTCCTCTGTATCAATCCGTTCCTGTCGCTGAATATATAACCACCAAATCCTACACGCCCATCCGTCTGGGGTCTGAATACCTCGCGGTGAGAACGTGTCTGTCGTATTTTAAATCCTCTCTTTAACATCCTTGTCTGCCAGCTTACCGAGAATGTTCTTGGGGCACCGGCATACCCTACCCATTGCTCGCGTGCAGTAAGGTTAAGGCTCGTATAACCATCACTTCCTGCCACTGCCGGATTTATAAGGAATTTATTGTACAGGTACTGACTGTATATTGGTAGCTGCTGACCGGAAACGAGGTTCACGGTAAAAAGCATAAATAATATAACAGCCATTCTTTTCAAATCGTCTTCCTTTTTATTTCACAATAGTAATTGTTCCGATAAGTGGTCTATCACCATTATGTAAATCTATTATATAATGATAAGAATCTATAGGCAGTTTTTCTCCCCGGCTTGTTCCATCCCATGGCCTTGGATAACCTTTTTCTGAGTTCCATACCAGCTCTCCCCACCTGTTAAAGATCTTAACTTCCATGTCGGGGTAAAGATCCTTCATGCCTATATTCCATACATCATTTATCAGGTCACCATTGGGTGATATTGCATTTGGTATTACAAGACAAGCCTGGTTCTCAGGATAAACCCAGACAGAATCCCTTGCAATACATTCGTTCATATCTTCAACTATGACCCTGTACAGACCTTCGGGGATCCCTGATAAATAGCTGTCTGCCGAACCATCTGACCACCTGTAAATATAATCAGTTCCTTTAACACCTCCTGTAACGTTCAGTCTTATTTCACCATCAGGTTTATCTGGGCACCATGGCCTGGTTATGTCAAAGGTCATTTTAAGCGAGTCTGGTTCAGTCAGTTTGACAAGGGATCCGGTCTGGCAATTGTTCTGGTCAATAATTATGATACGATAATCGCCGGCGGCCAGATTGGTTCTAATATCACCAAAAACACCATCATCCCATAAATATTCAACTGAGCCAACCTGGTTTTCCGGGTTAACGTGAATTGAACCTGTCCGGTCACCGGCACAATTGATATTATATTCTCCTGCTGTGCTTGAGGAAAGATCTATTGTCATGCCAAGCAGACCGGGTTCAGTAAGTGTTATTGTCTCCTCAGCGGTACAGGAGTTGCTGTCTGTTATCAGGATATGGTAATCACCAGCTTTAAGTCCTGAAATATCTTTAGTTGTGGCAGTATAACCGTCAGGTCCCGTCCAGGTGAAATAATATGGGGCTTCACCACTGGTTACATTTACCTGTATACTCCCGTTGGATTGCCCGTTACAGCTTATGTTAAAGCCGTTATAGTCGCTTATTGTATTTGTATATTGAAGCGGGGGAGGAAGATTAACAGTTGCAGAATCATGTACAATACATACATTGTTATAAGTAATTGTAACACTGTATTTACCCGCTGTCAGGCCTGAAATGTCCTGGGTTGTTGCACCATTCGACCACAGGTAACTGTAAGAACCTGTACCGCCGGAAACGGAAAGGTCAAGAGAACCATTATCAAAATTGGATGCCTGGCATGTTATATCAGTTACAGTTATTCCGGTAATAAGTTCCGGAGGCTGGGTAAGTGTAACATCTGCAGATGCAATACACCCATTGAGATCAGTAACATCAAGATGATAACTGCCGGCGGTAAGGGAAGGTTGATTTGCCTGTCCTTCCACAAGACCTGACCCGTCTGTTGTGGACCAGTTGAAATTGTAGTTGCCTGTACTTCCTCCGGTAACATTCACAGATATTGATCCCGTAGCTCCAAAACAACTAATATTATATGCACCATCAACTGAAACGGAAGGCGTGACTGTGAGAGACAAAGGTGCCGGCTCGGTCAGGGTGAACTCAGGAGCAGGCGTCAGCACACATCCGTTGACATCTGTTGTCGTGCAATTGTAAGTACCGGCAGATAAGTCTGAGATGTCCTCTGTCGTGGCAGAATATCCACCGGGACCTGTCCAGTAATAGCTGTAATTGCCTGAACCGCCAGAAACACTGATTGATATTGAACCATCATTAGCTCCGTTGCATGAAATATTATAGTTTTCATCCGGTGAAAGAGATACCTGTGACCCGGTAAGTACCATTCCCTCAGGTTCTGTAAGTTTTACACTGTCAATTGTAACACATCCCAGTACATCTGTAACCTCCAGGTAATATGTACCTGCTGTAATATTATCAAGTCTGTCTGTATTATCAGGACCGGTGATATTGCCGTTATATGTATACCACCTGTATGAATATCCTCCTCTTCCTCCCGATATGGATTCAATCCATACCGAACCATCATTATATCCTTTACATGAAATATTGTAACCACCGGTATATGAAGATTTGCCATAGTCTGCAACAACAGGCGGAGGCACTCTGAAGGTTACCTTACTTGTATTCTGGCATCCGTTAATATCTGTAATTATAAGAGTATAGGTTCCTGCTCCCAGGCCTGTATAATAATGGTAAGTGGTCGGATCAGCCAGGTTAAGATTATTCGTAAATATCCCTGAATAGAGTACCTGGGTATCATTTTTAACTACTGTATACTGGTAAGGCGGAGTAATACCCCCGGTAACTGACACAAGTATTCTCCCGTCGGTAGAACCGATACAACTGATATTATAATTTCCGGGAGGGATTACTGTAGCAGAGATATAAGCATGTGCGGTAATTGGTACGATAGTTATTGAGTCCCTGGTGCTGCATGCAAGGTTATCTGTAACCTCCACAATATATTTACCACTGGAAAGGTCAGAAACCTCAGTGACATCCTCCATATGAAAATTAAGAGGTCCGTCCCATACAATATGATAAGGATCTGCACCTTTGGAAATAACTGCTTCAAGTGATGCAAGACCTGTACCCGATACACATGTAAGTCGTACCGGATTAAGAATATTCTGGAGAGGTTCCGCATGCACCTTAACCTCGCTTATAACATTATTACCAGGTGTACATATGTTATTATCCACCTTTGGAATTATTGTATAATAAACAGATTGAATGGTATCGGAATTGTTCTGGTAGTTATTATCTATCGTATAGCCCTGCGACAGATCTGACCCCGGGGCTGTACTTCCGCTTATCACTCCGGGACCTCCCGATACTCCTACAGTATAATCAAACACAACGGACCCAGATGTCATCACTGTGGGCGAAGTAAGAACAAGATGAGTATTTGTTCCATAACAGATTGAAGTGTCAGGTTTAAGGTTCGGGTTAACAGGTATAACTCTCGGTGTAGGGTTGACAGTTACAGTTATATCTTTTGAAGGCCCGTCCTTACACCCGACAGGACTCTTTGGCGTGATTCTGTAGGTTACTACCTGGTATGCATCGGAATGATTGACAAGCATATCTGTAATGATATGATTATTGGCAGTACCTGTCACCGGAGTTGCATATCCCGTAACAGAAGCCGGAGATGTAACAGAATAATCAAAACTGACCTGTCCCGTTGTAAAAATACTCGGACTCTGTAACATTATAGCAG
>DATFLA010000276.1:0-5179 GCA_035268305.1 Bacteroidales bacterium
GACCTCAACATAATTATCAGCTGATTTTACATAAACAATATCTGAAACCAAAATCCTGAAATTATCAGAATCATTCTCAGAGATCAACTCAACAAATTTGTTTTCATAGTTTTCCGAAAACTGCTTCAACTTGTCCTGGATCAGCCGTGATTCGTTTAAGAGCTTTTTGATATGATCCTGATATGAATTAAGCTTATTTTTCAGATTAACGGTAACCGGAAGACTAAGGCAGATAAAGATTATCCTGACTACCATTAAAAAAGAAATCTTACTTTGACCCACATACCGGATATAAAAAATAAATGCAAGGCTCGTGGTAATTTCAAGAGTGAGATAATAAAGCGGCAAATAGATGTAATTATCAGACTTCTCTGTCTCATCTTGCAATAAATGACTTTGAAACAATATCTGTGCGATAAACAGAAAAATAATAATAATTATACCGAAGCCGGCAATAAATAAAAGTCTGTTTTCGAATTCAAACTTTTCCACGGTAAAAGGCTGGAAGAAAAGGATAAATAAGAATACCGAAACAGCAATTCCCAGGTATAACTTGAAATGCTCTTTAGACAGGAGTATAAATTGGTCAATTTTTTTATTTTGTGCCAAGATCCAACTATTTATCCAGGTCTACTTTTAATTTTGCTGCCAGTTTATGTATCAGTGTACCTACATTATAATAGTCCAATACACCAACAACAGTTTTGCAGGATACACAACGTATAAAAATCAATTCATAATTTGAATTCACCGGAGTCTCATTTACTGCTTCAAAGTATGTATTTGAGCAGCCTGGGCATATTGATTTATCTGCCATCTTCTTGCTTTTTATATGTCAAAATTATTTAAAAAAATAATAAAATGTAAGATAATGAAACTAAGTAAATAAATTAATATTAAAATCTTTAACCTGGTAAGGTAGTGTCTCCATGGATATGATTATGTGTAAGTGAACACAGCACTTACGTTAAGGGTGGTGATATATCCGTATTATTGTAATGTTCATGGCCATTTTATTTAATATTATTTGATATATTTAAATGTTTCCGGACCCAATTGATTTTAATATATTTTTAGTGAACAGTTAAAACCAGAAATAATGAGTTCAAGCAGAAGAGATTTCATAAAGAAAGCAGCCATCGGAACTGCCGGCATAACGCTGGGAGGAACCTCCCTTGGAATGTCAGCAAAGAGTTATTCCCGCATTATCGGTGCCAATAACAGATTAAATATTGCTCTAATGGGATGTGGACGTCGCGTGAGTGCATACTACAATTCATTGCAGGATAAGTCCAATAATGTCGACCTTGCATATATATGCGATGTTATGAAGAAGCAGCGTGAGAATGTCGGAAAGGCTCTCTCAGGAAAAGTGACCGGTAAAGCGGAATTACTGAATGATATCCGTAAAGCTTTAGATGACAAGCTTGTGGATGCTGTCTTTATTGCTGCTCCGGATCACTGGCATGCTCCAGCAGCCTGGCTGGCTATGCAGGCAGGCAAACATGTATATGTCGAAAAACCATGCAGCCATAATCCCCGTGAAGGAGAACTGCTCGTAGCTTTCAGGAATAAATACGGCAAAGTTGTGCAGATGGGAAACCAACAGCGTTCGGCCAGTGAATCTATTGAGATAATAAACGACATACATAACGGTATTATTGGTGATCCTTACGAGGCAGTAACATTTTATACCAATGCACGCGGTCCGGTGGTTGTTCCTGAAAGGGCTGCCCCGCCAGAAGGCCTCGACTGGAATCTGTGGCAAGGTCCTGCTCCCCACGAGGATTACAGGCACGATACCTGGAATTATAACTGGCACTGGTACGGATGGAAATGGGGTACAGCAGAGACGGGTAATAATGCTACACATGAACTGGATGTTGCACGCTGGGCGCTGCAGGTGGATTATCCCGAACATGTTGATGTGCAGGCGGCCAAGTACCATTATCCAGACGACGGATGGGAGATGTATGATACTATGTATGCTACTTTCAGGTTTCCCGGTAATAAGGTGATAACATGGGACGGTAAAAGCCGCAATGGCTATAATACATATGGTTCTGACCGCGGAACCATTGTTTATGGAACCAATGGATCTGTATTCGTAAACCGTGAGGGATATAAGCTTTTTGACCGCAACGGAAAGAAGATACGCGACAGTAAGTCTGCAGGAAATGAAGCCGGCAATGCACTGGGAGGAGGAGGCGATATGACAGATGCACACATTACCAACTTCTTTGATTTCATCAGGGGAAAAGTAAAAAAGCTGGATTCTCCCATTGAAGAGGGCGCTGTAAGCCAAATGCTTACTCACTATGCGAATATCTCATACCGCATCGGGAAATCATTTGATGTCGATACCGGTACCGGACATATTTTCGATCGTGATGCCATGAAACTCTGGGACCGTGAGTACGAACCCGGATGGGAGCCTGAAGCCATATAACATTAATACAAATATCACGATTAAATCCGGTTGACTTTCAGATGAAAGCAGCCGGATTTATTCATACTCAGTGGTATACCTCTATCATATCAGTAATCAAGAGCCAGTATTCTGCCCTTAGTGAAACTAAAGAATTTGTCTTTTTGCGCAACCTTTACACCATCTAGCAGATCTTCTGGATTAAATCCTGCAATCTTAAGACATGTCGGACAGGCATAAACCCCTACATTCATGGCAGCAAGCTTTTGAATATACGTATGAGCTGACTCAAATTCATCAAATTCTATGTCTTTTGATCCCTTAACAAGTACGTTCACAGCATGAATGTCCATATATACTATGACATCCTTATCCTGTGCCATTAAGGTGGCCATTTTTAACGGCATAAGGAGCCTGTGAGGATCATCATAGCTCTGGGTAATATGAATAAAAACGCCATCCCTTATTGTATCAGCTGTAACGGATGGACCCTTGGGAAACTGCGAAGGATGGTTGCAGGAAGAAAAAATTAATACAACAATAATTGACAAAAAAAAGGATGTTTTCATGATCAGAATATTAGTTGTTAGATAATTACAATGAAAAGATAAACAAAAATCTAAGATCATGAAAGGAAAACTCCAAACACTTTGAAGTCCGTGACAGGAATTGTCTTCAATTTACTCTGAATCCTATAACAAGTATATCATCTGTCTGATCATTATCTCCCTTCCAGTCATTGATCACTCTTTCAAGCCGGATTTTCTGATCACACATGTTGTCCCCTTTGGTGGTAATAAGAGCTTCCCTGAATCTCTTATAGCTGAATCTCTTGCGTTTGGGTCCACCAAACTGGTCATGAAATCCATCTGATGAAATATAATAAGTGTCTTCTTTGCAGATGTCTATCTCATGATATGAAAAATTTTTCATTTCGTCGTTGATCCCTATTGGCATCTGGTCTCCCTTAATCTCAATCATCATACTTCCATTGTATGATTCATCATGAACCAGTCCAACCTCTGCATTACCTGTTTTCCTGATGAGATACAGGGAATTAACAGCTCCCGCGTACTGCATTTTCATATTTCTGTAATCGATACAGCATAATGAAATATCCATTCCGTCCTTTGCCTCCTGCCTGTCGCCATTTTGTTTAAGTGAATCAATTACCTCCTGTCTTAGCCTGTCAAGAATTTCAGCCGGATTGGACACGGAATTCTTTTTTACTATTTCATTCAGCAGGGTAATACCAAGCATACTCATAAATGCTCCCGGAACGCCATGCCCGGTACAGTCGGCTGCAACAACAATTACTTTTTCCTCCTTTTCATACACCCAGTAAAAATCTCCCGAAACCGTTTCTTTTGGTTTGAATATAACGAAGTGGTCACCAAGGGATGCTGCCAGCTGCTCAGCTTTAGGCAGGACGGACTTCTGAATATAACGTGCATAATTGATTCCACCTGTTATAACTTTATGGGCCATTTCAATCTGCATTTTCTGTTCGCTGACTGTTTCCAGGGCAGATGTTAAATTACCGTTAGCCTCGTTCAGGGCTGCATTTACTTTCTTCTTCTGTACATTTGCCTTATAGAGCATTCTCAGGAAAAAAGATACAGAAACAACACCGAGGAAAAGAAAGAATATGACCACCCATTGAAGCCTGCCTTTTGCCTCCCTCAGCCTGGCATCCCGTTTTAGAATTTCAATTTCTTTCTGAGCTGATGCAACTGCAAAATTAGTTTGAAGGTTATTAATTTCTTTCTGGCTTGATAAGGAATTTATCGTATCCTTTAAATTTGACGCCATAATCTGATACTGGTAAGCATTCTTGTAGTTTTTCCTAAGGGCATAAATGGCTGCCAATTCCTTGTATGTTATCTCCCGTTCATTCCTGGCACCAATCTGACCAGCTATCTTTTCTGCATTTTCAAACAGGATCAGCGCTGAATCTGTTTTACCTTCAAGATTATACGTGTTGGCCAATGCAATAAGAACCTGTGCAATTTCGAATTTTGAATTGGCTTTCTCAGAAAGATGAAGAGCCTCTTTCTGGTATACAAGAGCATTAGCAAAGTCTTTTCGCTTTGCATATACCTTACCAATATAGTTCAGGGTATAAGGTAAGTTCCCGGAATTTATCTTTTTAAACGCTTTTATGGATCTTTCAAAATACATGAGAGCATCATCGTAATCGCCCTTTAAGAAATAAAGGTCACCAAGGTTTACACTTGAGGTACCTATGCCATCAGAGTAATTTATTTTTTCAGACAGAGCCAGTGCTTTCTTATAGTATTCCATGGCTGTGTCAGCCGTAACTTCCTTATTTGAATAGATATTGCCAATATTCACCTGGGCCGTCAGTATCCTCATGGTATCGCCAATATCCTCAGCTATACCTAATGACTGGAGATAATAATCAAGCGCCTTAGCATCAGCTCCCTTATTATTGTAAAGTGTCCCAAGGTTGCTTAACATATTGGATTGTCCCACTTTATCGTGAATTAATCCAAAAATGTTAAGTGCCTTCTGAAAATGATCATTAGCTTTTACATAATCAGCTTTGATGTAATAACCCATACCCAGTGACTTTTCTGCATAGGCTTCACCCTTCCTGAATTTGAGCTTTATTGAAAGATCAAGAGCCTCAGTGGCATATTTTATTGTTTTTTCAGGCTTGGTCCTGTACAGGCTATCACATATCTGTATCAGCAATTTGACTTTAACCGTATCATCTTTGCCGGCATC
>DATFLA010000277.1:0-2427 GCA_035268305.1 Bacteroidales bacterium
GTTAAGGAAAAAGAGAAATGCGACATTCAAGAGTTATAAACCATCTGGGGAGGACAAGTTCACACAGAAAAGCGATGCTGGCTAACATGGCTACATCACTTATAATTCATAAGAGGATAACAACAACAACTGCAAAGGCTAAAGCCCTTCGTACATATGTTGAACCTCTCATAACAAAATCAAAAGATGATTCCACTCATTCAAGGAGAGTTGTTTTCAGTTACCTTAAGGATAAGGAAGCTGTTTCTGAACTTTTCAGGGAGATATCACCTAAAATTACAGAACGTCCGGGCGGATATACGAGGATCCTTAAAACAGGAAAACGTATTGGCGATAATGCCGATATGTGTATCATAGAGCTTGTTGATTACAACGAAGCCATGCTTGGCGGTGGATCTGCAAAGGCTAAGCCGACCAGGAGAAGAAGAACAAGAAAGAAAGAGGAGACAGCTGAGGCTCCGAAGACTCCTAAAGCTGCTAAAGAAAGAGCTGAGACAGCTGAGCCTGAAGTGAAAGCTGAAGAAAAAACTAAGGACGAAACACAGGCAGTTGCTGATGAGGCTGTTCCTGAAAAGACAGAGGAAGAAGTGCAGGACAAGACAGAGGAGACAACAGGGGAAAAAGCCGGGGCTAAACCTGAAGAACAGGCAAACGGGGAAGCAGAAGAGAAAACTCCTGAAGAATAATAAAATGTTGGAAAATATATTTGAAGTGAAGGGATAAGTCATAAGGACTTTATCCCTTTTTCTGTATATTGCCTTATTGTTTAATATAAAAATAAAAATTTATGGGTCAGATAGTTAGTGTACATGCCCGTGAGATTCTTGATTCACGCGGTAATCCGACAATTGAAGTAGATGTAGCTACTGCAAGTGGTTATTTTGGAAGAGCAGCTGTACCATCAGGTGCATCAACTGGTGAAAACGAAGCACTTGAATTGAGAGATGGTGATAAAAGCAGGTTCCTTGGAAAGGGTGTCCTTAAAGCGGTTCATAATGTTAATAATGTTATAGCTGAAGAAATAATCGGGATGGATGTTACCGATCAGGCAGGGATAGACAAGAAGATGATCGACCTTGATGGTACAAAGACAAAGAGCAACCTCGGTGCAAACGCTATCCTTGGTGTTTCTCTTGCTGTTGCCAAAGCTGCTGCCGCATATCACGGCTTACCTCTCTTCCGTTATATAGGTGGTTCAAATGCTGTTACCCTTCCTGTTCCTATGATGAACATTATTAACGGTGGATCTCATTCCGATGCACCCATTGCATTCCAGGAATTCATGATAAGACCTGTAGGTGCTCCCTCTTTTGCGGAAGGACTCAGGATGGGCGCTGAAATATTTCATTCACTTAAAAAAGTGCTTAAGGAAAGAGGTTTAAGTACTGCTGTTGGTGATGAAGGTGGCTTCGCCCCGACACTCGACGGAACTGAAGATGCTCTTGAGACAATTATCAGGGCCATAGGTGCGGCAGGCTATGAAGCCGGGAAGGATGTTAAAATAGCTCTCGATTGTGCTGCTTCTGAATTTTTTGTTGATGGTGTATATGATTATACCAAATTCGAAGGTCCTAAAGGTGCAAAAAGAACTTCCAGCGAACAGGTTGATTATATTGAAGAACTTATTAAGAAATACCCTATCGACTCAGTAGAGGATGGGATGGCTGAAAATGACTGGGACGGATGGAAGTTACTTACCGACAGGATCGGGAAAGTATGCCAGGTTGTAGGCGACGATGTATTTGTTACAAACGTTGATTACCTTAAAAAAGGTATCGATATGGGCTGCGCCAACTCTATCCTTATTAAAGTAAACCAGATAGGATCACTTACCGAGACACTCAATGCTATTGAGATGGCTCACAGGGCCGGTTACACAACTGTAACTTCACACCGTTCGGGTGAGACGGAAGACTCTACAATAGCCGATATCGCTGTTGCAACCAACTCCGGACAGATCAAGACCGGATCGGCCAGCAGAACAGACAGGATGGCCAAATACAACCAGCTTCTCAGGATTGAAGAAGAACTGGGCATACTTGCTGTTTACGGGTACAAAAAATAATTCTTACCCCCTCCTTAAGGAGGAGGCATAAGGTTTTCCGACGTTGTTAACAATTGTTGATAACTTATGTTTATATCGGGTTTATAACAACGGCCTGTATTTCATTGTTTTTTGGAATACCTGGTGTAAATTTGATTTCATCAGGTGAGCGATAAAAGACTGCTTGATCGATGTGGAAACGGGAAATGTTACTTAAATGAAACACGATCCGTTTCAGTCAGACCTCCGGGTCTGCGCATCAGGAGAGCCGGAGCCTGAACGAGGTGATCATGTATCCCCAATGTTCAGACAGTCGCAAAAGACCGGTAACGTTCTTTAAGCGGTTGAGTCACAGGGCTTCAGTAAATGAACGACGTATGTCA
>DATFLA010000278.1:0-2425 GCA_035268305.1 Bacteroidales bacterium
TCAAGTTCATTTTTTATATCCTGTACCGACAATATGACCATATCCCTGTCTTTCAGCCTGAATGAAGTGGCTTTGAGTGAAAGCTGTATCTCATCCCTGGCGGCATGAAAGGAAACAAGTTTTCTTTCAAATGGTTTTATAGTTTTCACCGCCTGATACAGCTTATCATCTATCCTTTCAATCTGCTGGATATGATTCAGAACCTCAATTGAAAGTAGTTTCCTGGCTGCCGAATTGGTATTAATAACATAACCTTTACCATCGTATGTGATGATTCCTGCGGCCAGATGTTCTATAAGGATCTGGAAATACTGTTCCTGGTTCCTGTTGTCAATTTTAAGTTGCTGAATCTGCCTGTTTACGACATTCATGCTCCTGTTAAGTTCCCTGAATGCCTTAATCTTTGTGTCTGTGGGAAATGAAAGACTGGAATCCTCATTCCTGACGGAATCAAAGAAAAAACGAATCTTCCTGTTTGTTGAATTAAGATAGCTTATAAGACTTATTGTTACAGATATCACTGCAATGATACAGATAAGAGAATACCTGAAGGATTCATCCCTTACAAGCAGGTAACCCAAAAGGACAGATAAACAAACCATAAGGAGTACTCTTACAATAATATTCAAATACAAATTCCTGCTAATCATTGGTTCGATTTTTTAAACCTGTTATAAAGAGTCTGACGCGTTATTCCAAGCTGCTCGGCAGCTGCGGTAAAATTCCCGTTATTTGTTTCAAGGGCCCTGCTTATCATCAGTTTCTCCATTTCTTCGAGGGTCATTGGAAATTCATTCGATACAGATGTTCCCGGGTGCCTAAGGTAAAGATCCTCAGGTTTAATTGTATCAGCTTCCCCGAGTATTACAGCTTTTTCAACAGTATGTCTCAGCTCCCTTATATTCCCGGGCCATTTATAGTTTAAAAGCTTATCGTATGCCTGGTGGGTAAACCTGAGGTTATTCTTATCATACTTACCCGAGAATTTCCTGAGGAAGAAGTCAGCCAGCAGCATTATATCGTTACCTCTTTCCCTTAAGGGAGGAAGCTCTATCTGTATTGTGTTAATGCGGTAGAGAAGATCCTCCCTGAAAAGACCATTATTAACCATTTGCTCCAGGTTCCTGTTTGTTGCACAGATAAGTCTTATGTCTGTCGGGATGACAGTATTGGAACCAAGTCTGGTTATCTGCCTGTTTTCGATGGCTGTCAGCAGTTTGGACTGAAGATGAAATGACAGGTTTCCTATTTCGTCCAGAAAGAGAGTCCCCTGGTTTGCAATTTCAAATTTACCCTTCCTGTCTTCCCGGGCATCTGTAAAAGAGCCTTTTACATGTCCGAAAAGCTCACTCTCAAACAGGGTTTCAGATAGGGATCCAATATCTACAATTACCATAACCTCTCCCGATCTGGCAGAAAGCCGGTGAATCTCCTGGGCTATCATATCCTTACCGGTTCCGTTCTCCCCAGTTATCAGGACATTGGCATCGGTAGCTGCTACTTTCCTCACCATGTCCATTACCTTGATAAGCTGCGGTGATGAGCCTATTATCAGTTTCTGTTCCCTGTTAATCTCATTTTTTAGTTCCTTCTCCCGTTCTCTGAGCTTCCTGACCTCTTTCCTTGAAAGACTCAGCTGCAGCGCCAGTTTTATTGTTGCCAGCAGTTTCTCATTGTCCCATGGCTTAAGGACAAAATCCGAAGCTCCGTCTTTCAACGCCTTAACAGCAAGGTTTATGTCACCAAATGCAGTTATCATTACAACAGAGATCTCCGGATGAGTCTTCCTGATCTTCCCAAGCCAGTATAATCCCTCATTACCAGTATTGACACCAGCATTGAAATTCATATCGAGGATTACCAGGTTGTATTCATGTTTATCCAATTCTTCTGGTAACAGGTTCGGATTCGATAAAGTCGTTATCAGCCCGAATTCAGGGGTAAGAAGTATATCCAGGGCACTGAGAATACTCCTGTTATCATCCACAATGAGAATGTTTCCTTTTCCTGTTTGTATCATTCATCTTTATTTATCAGTTATTATCCGTAGGTACTCCAATTTAAGGTCAGTTATTGAAATGGTCCCAATATTAAGTAAAAATATCCCTAAAAAGTAATATTTCCCAATAAGTGTAAAAATATTTTACGCCAGACTGTAAATATTCTTAACCGAAATTATCGGTCACTTTTTATATGTGCCTGCATCTCAGGATATTAAAAAATTGGCATAGAAATAGCAATATAATCTGAAAGAATATTGAGATGTCCGGGTTGCAAATCCGCACAAAAGGAAGATTTTGTCAGACACTACAGGGAAAACGGTACACAGTATACAGTCTGAAGAGTTAAGAACAGAAAAGACCTGTTGGTAAAGATTTCTGACCGCATATCCGAGGGACTTATTTTTTATTAAAAAATACATAAA
>DATFLA010000279.1:0-2310 GCA_035268305.1 Bacteroidales bacterium
CAAGGTCCGCTTTACGTTCAGGTACTATGGCTCCTATACCTCCTAGCTGGATGGCAATGGAGCTGAAGTTTGCGAAACCGCACAGAGCAAAACTGGCGATCACAATTGATTTGGCACTGAGCACTCCCTGGTGTATCATGGGAGAAAGGTCGGAGTAGGCTACAAACTCATTAACAACCATTTTAGTGCCCATAAGTGAGCCAACGCTAAGTGATTCTGAAGGAGGTACACCCATAACAATTGCAAACAGGCTGAAAAAAGCACCAACCAGATCTTTCAGACTCAGATGATTAACATCCAGACCCACAAAGTTAAGTGATACTCCGAGCCAGCCGAGAAAATGTCCGAAATAGCCAAGCAAAGCATCTACGAGAGCTATCAGAGCGATAACCCCAATAAGCATTGCAATCACGTTAAGTGAAATCTTCATTCCGTCGCTGGCACCATGTGATATGGCATCCATGATATTGGCATGTTCCTTTTTCACATCAAGTTTAACTGTTCCCTTGGTCTCAGATTCTTCCGTTTCAGGGTACACTATCTTTGAGATCACAAGGGCTCCCGGTGCTGCCATGAGGCTAGCTGCCAACAGGTAGGAGGCAGGTACACCGAGTGAGATATATACAGCCATTACACCCCCGGCAATAGTCGCCATACTGCCCGCCATCGACGCGAGCAGTTCCGACATAGTCATACCTGACAGGTAAGGCCGTATCATGATCTGTGCTTCGACCTGTCCGACAAAAGCACTGGCTACGTTGGAAAGAGCCTCACTACCGCTTACCCTCATTGCCCAGTGAACGAAACGGGCGATAACAGCCACTATCCTCTGCATTAACCCAACATGATAGGCCATGGCAACAAGGACACAGACAAAAATGATTGTCGGCAACAGTACAAAAAGGAAAACGCCACTTCTTACAACACCTTCAGGCAGGTACTGGCTGATCTTTGTAAGATCGCCGAAGACAAAATTACCACCCTGCTGGGAAAAATCAAGCAGCTTATTAATTGCATGTCCCAGCCATGCAAAAATATGTTGGCCCAGAGGAACCTTAAGAATAAAAATGGCTAAAGAGAGTTGTAATAGTAACCCGGTTATTACCAGTCTGTAGTTTATCTTTTTTCGGTTATTCGACCATAAAAAGGCCAATCCCAGTATTATAAAAATACCAATAACACCTGTAAACCTTCCCATTAAATATAAAGTAACGTTAATGCAAATCTGTAACCCCCAAACCTACATTTTTTTTTAATAACTCACTAAGGAAAAATAAAAAAATAGTATGCCTGTTAGAAGGTAATTTAACCTCCCGCCAGATAATAAATTATAATGTTGTATGAATGAAAATTAAAGCAGCTTTATTGCTGTGGAATACCTAATGCTTCTGCCCATTTTTTAATTGTATCAACCTGTTTTGCATTGGGGATTAGTTCAGGCCTGGCTTCCCTGAATCTTTTAGGAGGCATCTTGCCTTCGGAGAGTTCCCTTTGCATGGCCTGAGCCTTTTCAGATTGCTGGTCCTTTGAATAGTCGGCCCATGCTGAAAAGTTAAGTTTGGATCTCGACATCATTCCGCCATCATTGCTGTGGCAAGGCATACATGATCGTGTGACGATCTTATTGATACTGTCGGGAAGAGCTGGAAAGTCATATGTTGCATTTTGTGCTGATGCAATCGAAAATGGCAGGAATAAACCAAGCGTAGCAAGGACCAAAAATGCTGCAAAAGAACTGCTGACGGATTTTCTCATGATTTAAGTATTAGATTTTTTCTAAATATAAATAAATTATTATATAACAGGTTGTTTTTATATTAAATGGAGAAAAAATTGTGACATAATGCTAAAGCAAAACACCGACCTGGCCGTTCCGTGGTAAAGCCCTGTATATGATCCTTGCATCAGCACCTGAAACATACAGCTTTATATACGGATGATAATCGGGTTCTTTTAGTACTGAAACTCTTTTGATTGCATCCCATGTATCAAGGATTCTTTGCTTAAAATCAAAGAGGAATCCTGCCAGCCTGTTGCCGGCAGCAACACGATCATCCTGGTAAATATATATTCTTATACCATCTGTCATACTGAGTATGAAATTTACCGGTTCTGTGTGTGTTGTGTCCGGAATAATATCAGGCTTATACTCCGAAGTGTCTTTTGGAGCCATCTTGATCATCAATGGTTCTTTTCTGATTGAGGAAACTGAACTTATTATTGACAAGGGCGATGATAACAGGGTGTATAATTCAGCCTTATCGCCTTTTTTAAATAAACTGCTTTCCTTGTACCTGCTGATTGACGAAG